>JAYUBR010001172.1:0-3507 GCA_043740775.1 Ferruginibacter sp.
CTAACTTACATGGATCGTATCTGCATTTCCATTGTAGGTGTTCGAATAAAAGCAGATCTGCATCTGAACAATGAAAAATTTGGGTGGGTGCTGGCTGCATTTGCATTAGCTTATGCTGTTTTTGAAATCCCTTCCGGTATGCTGGGCGACCGCATCGGGCCAAGGAAGGTATTTATCCGGATAGTTTTACTGTGGTCATTTTTTACAGCGCTTACAGGGCTTGTAAACGGCCTTGTTGCTTTATTGATAGTCCGCTTTTTGTTTGGTATGGGCGAATCGGGAACTTATCCCAACAGTATCCTCGTGGTGTCAAGATGGTTTCCCGTGAGCGAAACGGGAAAGGCATTATCATGGGTGGGCATTGGCTCGCAGTTGGGCGCATCTATTGCACCATTGATCATTGTACCCATCGCCGCAGTGTATGGATGGAGGATGCCGTTTTTTGTGATTGGCGCTATAGGTATTGTATGGGTTTGGATTTGTTACCAATGGTTTCGTGATTTCCCCGAACAAATGAAAAAGATGCCTGCTGCTGAAAAGACAATGATTGAATCATCTTGCCGCCATAACAATCATCAACACCTGGTGCCATGGAAACTTATTTTTAGCAACAGTACCTTATGGCCGCTGATGCTTATGTATTTCTGCTGCCAGTGGGCCAATTATTTTTTTGTGGCATGGTTGCCGGTTTACCTGCAGGAAGGCCGTGGGTTTTCGGAGAATTCGATGAAGCAGATCGTATCTGTACTTTTTATAGCGGGCATCGTTGGTTTCCTTGCAGGGGGCGCAGCAGGCGACTGGTTTTTAAAATGGAAAGGATTGAAAATTGGCAGAAGGCTAACGGGGATGATTGGCCTCGGCGCCTGTGGCTTTTTATTGTTGATGGCGGCACTTTCTGCTAACAACACCGTTACTGCCTCCTGCCTGGTAGCAGCTAATTTTTCATTCTCATTTGGCGTGATGGTGTCTTATGCTGTATGCGCTGATATTGGCAGAAACAATACAGGGACCGTTACCGGCGCAATGAATTTTTTCGGGCAAATGGGTGCTTTTTCGCTTGCCCTTATTTTTGGCAAGATTGTACAGGTTACGCATCATTTCGATTACCCCTTATATATACTGGCAATGGTACTTTTTTGCGGATGCCTGCTATGGCTTGCGATTGATGCGGAAAAGCCGATTCCATTAATGGAAAGAACCGCATGACCATAGTAATCAAGTTATATCATTTTTGTATCTGCGGAGTTTAATTATATCATCAATAAAATTTTAAAGATCAGGTTGATAAATCTGCATGCCAAAAACTATTTGCAACCTGTAAACATTTCTTCAACAGTATTTTAATTGTAAGTTATAGCAGTAAGCAAGTCGCCTTTACATTACCTGGAGTTATCAGCGTATAACAATTAACAAAATAGTGCATCATACATAGGAACCGTTTTCCGATCGGTAAATCTCAAAAAAATATTTTTATCCGCTTTGTATCTTGTAGGCTTTTTTCTACCCAAATTTTGATACAACCTTTCTCTACTGATGATTATATGATGTCTTTAGCAAGCCTGTTAAGAATAGAAAATATGAAAACAACTCCTACCTCATCATCCATGGTTTGTTCATAAGTATTAGGCTGATATAGAACTGGCTTACCTTGTCTTCCGGTGCATTATTCAACATCTGGTTTTCATTGCTCCTCCAGCTATTCTTTTTAAAACTGCCTGTATAACCAGCCTGTATCCCTATTGAACTGGATGGGCATTTTGGAGATTTTACTGATACACCAAAGCCAAGGCGATACACTAAAAAAGCATTATTAAACTTTACAGAACTGATGCTGTTTTGCACATCAGGTGATTGTAACACATCATTAAAATTAACGCCGGAATTGTCTTTGTAAAATAGCGCCTGGTACTTTTGGAATCCAAGACCAGCCAGCGGGTAAAGCATTATTCTTTCGCTTTTTAACAGGTCGTATCCAAGATCAGCATTAAAACCAAGATAACGAATGGAGCTGCTTTTTTTGTCATTGTTACCACTCATACTGCTACCGGCGGTGATGCCTGCTGCAGTAATAAAGCGGTGCTCTTCTTTAAGCCAGCCCAAACTTATTGTGGCGGCATCATTCCGCAATTTTTTATACTGGGGCAAGCTGGCAATGCGGCCGTTGAGGCCATCAAATTGCTGGATACTGCCACCCAAACCACGGGTAATCAGTGGCAGAACCTTAAATTTTTTGTCGTGTTCCTTGTCTTCCTGGTGCTGTGCTGTGGCTGATAAAGAAATGCTGATTAGTAAAAGGCATACGATTGATTTCATAAATTATATTTTAATTGTAATTACTACAAACGAAATACCTGGATGTTCGGATTGTATGCAAAAAATTTAAAGCAAAGAATTTAGGATAAACACAGTAAATATATTCCGCAGTAAGAATTTCTTACCGTGTTGCACTTTGATACTCCACAAAATTTAAAAGAGCTGGTTGCGAAAACCCGGTGTAACAGTATTTTTAATTTACAATCGTAGTTACAAAAGCCAACAAGGCAACATCCTGCACCTGGCGGTTAATTTAACGCATCCAAAACATTAGCAAAAAAAATTGGCCGCATCTTTTAATTTAGAAGGATTAAAAAGTAGACAGGACAGCGTGTGACCTGATGACAGCGTTAATCTGATTTAAGAAAGTACATCTTCAATGGCCCATGGTTCTTTACTTCAATTTCTCCACGGTATTCGCAAGGAAATTCATCTTTGATTTCTTCATAGGTTGTTTCGGATAAATTAATTCTTCCCGGCTTTGACATGGATTCCATACGCGATGCTATGTTTACCGTATCTCCCCAGATGTCATACTGCCATTTCTTTATTCCTACAATACCCGCTACAACGGGTCCGGTATGTACCCCAATTCTGATTTCAAAATGGCTTAAACTATCCGGGGCGTTCAGCTCACTTCTTACCAGGTCAATCATTTCCTTTGCAGCATTGATCACACTTCCTGCATGCGTTTTATTTGCTGTTGGAAGTCCACAGGCACACATGTATGAGTCGCCAATTGTTTTAATTTTCTCTAAACCATATTTCGTGGTAATCTCATCAAATCCTTTAAAATAAAAATCAATACTCTTTACCAATTGTTCCGGTTCTACCTGTTCGGCTGCCTTTGTAAATTCTAAAAACCTGTAAATAAAACAGTAACCTGGTCAAATTTTACAGCAAGCACTTTGCCGTTTCGCTTTAACTCCTTAGCCGTCTCAGCAGGTAAGATATTGAGCAGGAGACTCTCCGATCTTTTCTACTCTGTTGAAATAGTTCTGTAATACCAGTACAAGGTGCCTAACAGTACGGTTCCCAAACCAATGATGATGACGAGGGAAAGAACAATGATCTGCTGGTTTCGTTTTTCCTGGTTCAGTAAATTCACTTCTGTCTGCTTCTGAGCAACTTCATAATCTGTCCGCAGGTCAGCCATTTTCTGCACAGATTTGATGTTGTTAACGCTGTCTCTAT
>JAYUBR010001173.1:0-3505 GCA_043740775.1 Ferruginibacter sp.
GTGCGTAGCCGGATTGCTTTAAGTGGCACGCCGGTAATGAACAATACCTTCGATCTGTATTCGCAACTGGAGTTTTTATTGCCGGGTATGTTTGGCAGCAAAGAGTTTTTTAAACGGGAGTATGCCGATGCGATTGACCGTGACAGGAATGAAGAAAAGATTGCCACGTTACAAAAGCTAACCGCACCTTTCATCCTTCGCCGCACCAAAGAGCAGGTTGCGAAAGACCTGCCGGAAAAAACAGAATCGGTATTATGGTGCAATATGGGCATGGCGCAAAAAGAAATGTACGAAGGCATTAAAGAAAACATTAAAAGCAACCTGTTTTTAAATATCAAAACGGACGGCCTGGGCAAAAGCAAACTGGCCGTGTTGCAGGGCATCATGAAATTAAAACAGGTATGCAGTTCGCCCTTGTTATTGCCCGGTGATGAGCAAACAACAGTCCACTCAGTAAAGACCGACATGTTGCTGGAAGAGCTGGCTAACCTCGGCAATCATAAAGTACTGGTGTTTTCGCAGTTTACAAAAATGCTGAACCTGCTGGCAGAAACCTTTACCAAAAAAGGAGTTTCATTTTATCAACTGGATGGCAGCACACCGCCTAAACAAAGAGCAGCCATGGCAGCTGATTTTCAGCAGCCGGGCAATACTACCAATGTATTTTTAATCAGCCTGATGGCTGGCAATACCGGCCTTACTTTAACAGCAGCGGATTATGTTTTTTTGTTTGATCCCTGGTGGAACAATGCCGTGCAGCAACAAGCCATTGACCGTACCCACCGTATTGGCCAAACCAAAAATGTATTTGCCTACAAGATGATCTGCAAGGACACGATTGAAGAAAAAATAATCCAGTTGCAGCAACGAAAAAAAGAACTCAGCGAACATTTAATTGGCGATAATGAAGGCTTTGTAAAACAGTTGAGCAAGGAGGATGTGGAGTTTTTATTTAGTTAGACATATTCAGCAAAGCTTTATCGGGCAGGCATAAATTATTGGGACCATAAACATTCGAATGGATAAGCAGGTTCCGTCTTCGGTTGTTGGTGAGAACACCAAAGGGTTTTGGAATTCACCAATGTTAGCATAGAGATTAGAGTGAAAAACAACAAGGGCACAAAGCAGGAAACCTGAATTAATGAATTACATTTACCGGTAGATTATCTTACAACCATTACAAACGCTGATATGAAAAAATTGCTACTGTTTCATTTATTTTCGGGTTACTTTTTATGTTGTGTATTTTCCCAAACTTCGCCTTCTTATGCAGACCGTGGAAATAAACTTCTTGCTTCTTTTACCAATGACAGCCTTGCGGTATTGCACCTGCCTTTTAGTGATACCCTGCGTACACACTGGGAAAGATTGCCGGGTCAGCGGATGGGTTTAAAATTAGCCCACTTTACCGAAGCACAGAAAATTGCCCTCCATGAACTGCTGCGTAGCTGTTTTAGCACACAGGGTTATCTTACGGTTACAGCCGTTATGTTCAATGAAGACATACAGCAAAAATTTGAGTCCAATCTAGGCCGCAATGAATATTGGGTGGAAGTGTTTGGCAATCCTTCAGCAACCGGTTTTTGGAGCTGGAAACTGGAAGGGCATCACCTTTCACTCAACTTCACTTTTGATGGCAACCGCATGATTTCAAACAGTCCTTTTCTCATGTCAACCAATCCTGCCAATTCAATTACAGACAGTGCCAGGGCAGGTCTGGTAATTTTGTTTAAAGAAGAAGAAATGGGGAGACAGCTTGTAAATTCATTAACTCAGGAACAATTGATAAAAGGATACAACAGCCGTAAAAAGACCGATATTGTTTACAGTGAACAGAACAAAAAAGACATTGTGGTGCCGGATGAAGGCATTTATTATAATGAACTCAGCAAACAACAGCAGCAGTTTTTACAACAACTGGTAACCGAATATTTTGCCAACTTTAATGCCGGCGAAGTGCCTTCGGTAAATGCCTTCTGCAATAAAAAACTGCGGTTCTTTTATGTTGACAGCAGGGAAAAAGGAAAGCCGCATTATTACCGGTTTGAAAATGGGAAGCAAATAATAGAATATGAAAATTATGCCAATCATATACATTGCTTTTGGCGTACTGACAATGATTTCGGTAAGACTGCTGTTAAAAAATAAGACAAACTTTTTCGCTTGCAACTTTTTAAAGATAAAAACTTTTGTAGCATTTAATTGTGCCCAATGTTTATATTTCCGCTAAAACATGCAACTTCAACAAATCAGCAACAACCTGTTCTGTCCGGATTTTTCTTTTGGAGCACGGTGAAGACATGGAGGTACCTGACTTTCAGGATGGTCAACCGCCAGCCTCCATAAGTGACCAAGACCCAAGCTTATCGGGCTTGCACCAGGGTTAGCCTGATAGTGCAGATCAAAGAAATGTTCACTTAAGAATGATTCAAAACCTTCATCTGCTCCACGATATAGTTTTTTGAGTTCATCACGTATTTCTGGAATAAGCACTTTCTTTTTGCCTTGTAGATTGGGCAATATTTCACTCGACTCGCCATAGTAAGTGCATAAAAAAGTATCGGTTGGTATTGAAGAGCGGTCTACATGAAAAGAATAAACGTCGGTTGTGAAAAACGGGTAGGTATCATCCCTTTCATAGTACCTGATTACATTAAGCATTGGCGATGCGCCACAAGCTCTCAACAGCTTCAGGTCATTTAAAAGAATTTCACGGGCAAGTTGCCCAGGTTCACTCAACTGAAGTGCATAAAGTTCTGCTGGTTCAATTGCCTTTATATTTTCGTTTAGGGCTACCTTTTGTACAATCTCAGAAAAATCACCTGTTAGTTTACGAGTCCAGCAAATCGCATTCATTTCTCCACGAAATGGCATAGTAACAAGGTCTTGAAAATTTGTAACAAAGCGAATTTGATTCTCAGCCTGAGGTAAATCTATCATAATGGGTCAACTATGTAATTCAGTTCAGTTACTCCGCAAATAAATTGTCGGGTAGTCAATAGTTTTAGTTTTGTTTTGTGTTTGATGTCTGCAAACAATGGAATGCCTCGTCCAAGAATAATTGGATTAACAAATAGCCAGTAGCCGTCAATTAAGTTCTGCTGCATCAATGAATGTGTTGCTGTCGGGCTGCCAAAAAGTAAGATGTCACTACCTGCCTGTTGTTTTATTTCATGTATGCTGTCCCAAAGGTTATCGCTGATAATTTTTGTGTTAGTCAAACCCTCGTCTTTCATTGTTTTTGATAAAACAACTTTGTGCACTTTGCTATACCACTTTGAATGTTCAATATCGTGCCTGGTCGCTGTCGGACTGTCTGCTGCGGTAGGCCAGTAACCTTCCATCATCTCATAAGTTACCCGTCCATACAATGCAGTGTCGCCTTCGCTTATGCGCTTATGGCCATAATCAAAAATTTCTTCATCAACTTTAATCCAGTCCATTTCTCCGTTCGGTCCTGCTACAAAACCGTCAAGCGATATGTGCATAAATGAAATTATTTTTC
>JAYUBR010001174.1:0-3501 GCA_043740775.1 Ferruginibacter sp.
GGTATATTGATTATTACGAATTAATTTTGCCTTCTGTAAAACCGAATGGTGTTATCATTGCAGATAATACATTATTTCACGGCCAGGTGCTGGAGCAAAACATCAGCGGCAAAAATGCTAAAGCAGTGCACGCTTTTAATGAGCATTTAAAAAAAGATACAAGAGTACAACAGGTTTTATTAACCGTTAGAGACGGACTGATGCTAATAAGGAAATTATAAAGATCAGTTCACCATAAGGCAATTAACTATGATAAAAAAAATAATTTATTTATTGATGATGATTGCAGGTATTTGCGAAAGTGCAACTGCGCAAACTATGACGCCGGAGCAATATATTGAAAAGTATAAAAACCTTGCAATAAACGAAATGAAAAGAATGGGGGTGCCTGCAGCCATAACCCTGGCACAGGGGTTACTTGAAACTCAAAATGGCAACAGCGATCTGGTAAAAAAATCGAACAATCATTTTGGTATAAAATGTAAAAGCTCCTGGACATCTGATGCGGTAACCCATGATGATGATGCACCGGGTGAATGCTTTCGCAGTTACAAAGACGCAGAAGCATCTTACAGGGACCACAGCAATTATTTACGTGGAACAGAATGGTACGCTTTTTTATTTACATTAGACCCGACAGATTACAAAGGCTGGGCAAGAGGTTTACGAAAAGCAGGTTATGCAACCAATCCAAAATATCCTGATATCCTGATAAAAAATATTGAGCAGTACAACCTGAACCAATACTCTTTAATGGGGGCTAAAGACGTACCTAAAACGGAAAAAGGAAAATACCAGGATGATAAAGAATCTGCCGCTGAAAAGCCATCTGATAACAATGACCCGAATGTGCCGGCAGAAGCCAATGCAATAAATTATATCAATGGCCATAAATATATCAATGCTAAAAAAGGAACTTCACTGCTGGCGATTGCCACATCCAACGATATCGATTTAAGTAAATTACTGGCATTTAACGATCTGGAAGAAGATGGTATTCTTAAAAATGATCAGATTATATTTTTACAAAAAAAATCAAAAACCGGACCACAGGATTTATACCTTGTTCAGCAACAGGAAACTGTTTATGATATTGCACAAAAAACTGGCATACAATTAAAATACCTTTTGTCATATAATGATATCACAGAAAATTCAGCGATTGCTGCCGGCACAAAATTGTATTTAACTCCTATAGCACAAACGCAGCAAGCTGTTGCAGTAAAGGATGCTGCATCTTTAGCAGTAGTAAAAAAAACATCGGTTGATCAGCCTAAAACACATGCTGTTCAACCTAAAGAAGGATTGTATGTCATAGCCAAAAAATACCAGGTAAGTGTACAGCAATTAAGGCAGTGGAATAACTTAACTACCGACAATTTAAAAATAGGGCAGCAGTTGATTGTATCTGAATAGCCTTCTTTAAAAACATAAATAGCCAATATCAATGTCAGTAATTCAGGTAAATGATAAAAAATTTAAGCCATACATCAGCGCCTCAAAAATCAGTGATCGTATAAAAGAACTCGCCACAGAAATTAACACAGCGTACGATGGTAAACGCCCGATATTTATTGCCATTTTGAATGGATCTTTTATGTTTGCTTCCGATCTTTTTAAAGAAATAAAAATTGATGCTGAAATATGTTTTATAAAACTGGCTTCCTATAAAGGCACCCGTTCTACCGGAAACGTTATTACTTCTATCGGGCTGGATGAACCATTAAAAGACAGGCATGTCATCATTATTGAAGACATTGTTGATACCGGCACAACATTGCATAAATTTTTGCCACAGTTATACATTCAGCAGCCGGCTTCTTTAAAAATAGCGGCTTTGCTGCATAAACCAACCGCTTTGCAACATCCGGTTGTAATAGATTACCTGGGTTTTAGCGTACCTAATATTTTTTTACTGGGCTTTGGGCTTGATTATGATGGGTTAGGCAGGAACCTTGCGGAAATTTATCAGGTAACAGAACAATAATAAACGTATAATAACATTAAGTTTCTGTATAAGATAAATTTTATAACTTGCTGCAACTTTTCAACAGTTGAAAAAATTAATAGTCTATATATCCTTCCTGTTTTTTGTGCCAGCCGCCAATGCCCAGTATTATCTGCGGGGCGAAATAAAGAATGATAAAAATGAGTTGCTGCAGAATGTAAAAATATTACTTCACTCAGATAAAAATATTTATTACTCAGGAACAGCCGGGGGCTTTGGTATTTCCTGCCATTCAAACTATGATTCACTTACATTGATTGCAGATGGTTATGAAACCAAATCATTCGGGGTAAAAACAGAGGTATTTCAGCAACTCACTTTAAAAACTCTTTCGGGCAACATCAGTAAAAACAGACCCAAATTAATTTCCATTACAAAAGACAGGGATTTTTCCTCTACTTACACCTGGTACGTTAGTGATGAATCTTATTTTTCGTTGCTTGAAAATGAAACCGTCAACGTAAATAAATTTCCGAATTCCGCTTTTTCGCTCAATATCAACAAAGCATCGTACAGTAATATCCGCAGGTTTCTCACTACAAAAAGTTTGGTTCCCCCTGATGCAGTGAGGATAGAAGAATTATTGAATTATTTTAATCTTCATTACAGGGAACCAGAAAAAAAAGATGTTTTTGGTATTGAATCACAGTTGTCTGATTGCCCCTGGAATGCCAACAGTAAATTGCTTTTTCTGAATGTAAATGCACGTAAATTAGATATGGATAATGTGCCTCCATGCAACCTTGTTTTTTTAATTGATGCTTCGGGAAGTATGGACTTGCCCAACAGGCTTCCACTTGTAAAAGCCGCATTCCAAATGCTGATAAAAAATTTACGTGCCATTGATACGGTATCCATAGTGGAGTATGGTGGTACTGTTTCTGTTTGGCTTCCACCTACAAGCGGAGCAGAAAAACAAAAAATTGTACAATCTATTGAAGAGCTTACAGCCAATGGGGATACACCTGGTGAATCGGCCATAAGAATGGCTTACGGATTGGCAGAAAGCTCTTTCATAAAAGGAGGCAATAACAGGGTAATCCTCGCAACAGATGGCGATTTTAATGTAGGAGAGGTAACCGAAAAGGCCCTGGACGACCTGATAACAAAAGAGAAAAAAAGCGGTGTATATTTAACTTGTCTGGGTGTGGGTATGGGAAATTTTAAGGATTCAAAATTAGAAACACTTGCAAAAAGAGGTAATGGAAATTATGCATACCTGGATAATATAAATGAAGCAGAAAAAGTACTGGTAAAAGAAGTTACGCAAACATTTTTTTCTGTGGCGGATGATGTTTATTTAAATGTGCATTTTAATCCTGAGGTAGTTAAAGATTATCGGCTGATTGGGTTTGATAATAAGCGAGATGCTATTGCAGATAGTTCCGGTGAACTGGAGGGAGGAGATATTGGCAGCGGTAACAGCGTATTGGCAATTTTTGAAGTAACACCAAAGGAAATAAATAGTATTGATACATCAGCTTTGCTATCTC
>JAYUBR010001175.1:0-3500 GCA_043740775.1 Ferruginibacter sp.
GGAAATCCATTTGTAACTACTATATCACGAAATCCATCATTATCAAAATCTGCAACCAATGGACACCAACTCCAATCAGTTTCAGAAATGCCGGAAAAAAAGCCAATATCGCTAAATACAGGATCGCCAATAGAGTCATTTAAATTTATCCTGGGTCCCTGGTTAATCTGCAGGCTGTTTCTTACATATTGATATTGATACTTAAAATAATCGGCATTCTGATATGTTTGATAACCGCTTGAACTTAACATCATTTTCTTCCGGTAATTATCTTCAGGACTCATATCGAGCTCAACAACATCTGATAAGCCATCGTTATTAATATCAATTACATCTTGCCCCATTCCATTGGCAGAGGTATGTTTAAAATAAGATGCTGATTTGTCTGTAAAAGTTCCATCATGATTGTTGATGTAAAGCAGATCATTTGAATTAAAATCATTGGTCACAAAAATATCTTTCCACCCATCTTTGTTGAAGTCCGCAATATTTACCCCATGCCCATAACCTTCAATGGTAACACCTGCCAGTTTTGTAACATTCGTAAATACCGGATGTTTTAGTTTAGCACTCCAATCGTTTCTGTATAACCTACCTGTACTTGGGAAAGAACCATCGGTTATTTTAGGTTTAAAAATTGCCGGATTGATGCCAGGTATAATCTGGTTTACCACCAGATACATATCCAAATCTCCATCGTTATCATAATCAAAAAAAGCAGCCATCGTGGAATGAGTAGTATCATCTAACCCATATTCTGCTGCCATTTCTTTAAAAAAGGGGATTCCCTTTTTATCAAGTCCCTGGTTAACGTACAGCAGATTTTTTCTTTTTTCAGGGTTTTTATCCATGGATGCACAAACATACATATCCTGCCATCCGTCATTATTGATATCTACAACCGCTATTCCCCTACACCATTTTCCGTGGCCGTTTACCCCAGCTTCTTCAGTAATATCATCAAATTGCATCTTACCCTTATTCAAATACAATTTGTTTGATACCAGGTTACCTGTAAAATAAATATCCTGTAAGCCATCATTATTAAAATCAGCAATACCTACGCCCCCTCCATTGTAAATATTAGTTACATCAATCGGATTGATTGAATCGTTTTCGACAATCTTATTGTTAAAATGAATACCCGAATGTTCTGACGAAACAATATGAAACAGTGTAGAATTTTGTTGACAGGTAAAAAACAACAATGAAATAAACAACAAAAGAATACTACAATATAAACATTTCATAAAATCTGCTTTAGATCCTAGTTGGTAGAGGTTGCCAAAATTACATAAAAAAGACAGGGATAAACCCTGTCTTTTTTTCATTTATTAAAATTTAAACCAGATTAATAGCCTGGATTTTGCACCAGTCTTACTGTTCCATCAGCATTTAAGTTATCAATTTCTCCCTGAGGAATAGGCATATATTCACTTTTACCCTTTGTAAAAACCGAATTTGCCCTGTAAGTTCTAGCAACTTTTTCCCTTGTATTATAAGCATTCAATACTACATCGGCTGTGCCATATCTTACAAGATCAAAAAAACGATTGCCTTCCATTGCCAGTTCCAGCCTTCTTTCAAATTGGATAGCTTTAACAGCATAATCCTTACTGGGGAAGCTGGGATATAGCGCTATGGTGTAATTGTCAGCGGGAGTGGTTTGGGATTTATAAGTAGCTGTTCCAGCATCATAGTCACTATTTTTGTAAACCCAGCCTGTTTTATCGGCAGCTCTCGCTCTTATTTGGTTTACATAATCCACTGCAGCCGTAAGATCGCCTGCCTGTGCGGCACACTCTGCTGCCCAAAGTATTACATCGGCAAACCTGATAATGTTAACATTATTGGCAACCAGTTGAGTTGGTCCCCAATACGCACTTCCTACATCAGTAAATGCGCCCCTTTGCGATACTGCATATACATTTTTCTTTGGGCTAAAATGACCATCTGCTTTTGGGTTCCTGATCCAGTCATCACCTGGATGATTGCCCCAATCCAAATAAGGAATACCCTTTCTACCCATTGTTAAATCAATCCTTGGGTCTAAAGTACCGGTATAAGCGGGAGCTGCCTGATCGCTCACCCAAGCACCATTGTACCAGGTATCCAATAATGGAAGCCCTTGTGCGTCTGTTTTATAAGCATTTGCCAAATCCTGTGATGGATTATAAAAACCACAACATGCACCTGGCCCACCATTGTAAGGAAAATTAAGGATATCTCCATAGTTACCGTTAGGATCGCCCCCCCAGGCAACAGAAGAGCCATCCTGCACAGAGGTTTGTGCAGCAAAAATAGATTCTGAGCTATTTTTCTGTGCCGGATTGAAGTTTGAATACAAATGCGATTTCAACGCATATTTTGTTCCATCCGGAGTTTTGCCATTGGCAATAACATCCTTCAATAATGTATAAGCGGCATCATATTTTTGTTGAAACATGTAAGCTTTTGCCAGCAGGGCTTTAGCTGCCCATATGTTAGCTCTACCAACCTGAGGTTGTGATTCAGGTAATTTTGCAATCGCTTCTGTAAGATCAGCCTCAATTTTTGACCATATATCTGTTGCATTGGAAACATCTTTTTTGCCTACAACAACTATTTCATCTGCAAAAATTACATTTTTAAAAATTTTCTTCAATTCAATGTTATAATAAGATCTCAGGAATTTAGCTTCTCCTGTAATGGTAGTTACTTCTGTTGCAGGTATCCCTGTAGCAATTGCCAAAGTTCTTAATACATCATTGCAACGTTGAACACCGCTATAACACAAATTCCATTTTTGCGACAGGGCGCCGTTAGTTGGGGTAATAGACCAGTTTTCAATACCTACTCCATCTGCTACATCTGTTGGATCGGAACCCTTATAGGCGTCATCGGAGCCTACACCGCCAAACAACCAGTTGGAAGCGCCAGATGCAAAACCATCTCCTGCTGTTCCTTCGCCATCAACCAAAGAGTAAGCACCAATCAGCAAACCCTGTACACCAGCTTCGCTGGCCATAACGGCGGGATTTAATGTTGCCAACGGCGCTTTATCCAGAAACCCCTTACTACATGCCACTATCGTTACAATCATTGCAAGAAAAACAGGCACTAGTATTTTAAAATTTACTTTTTTCATATACCAGAATTAATTAATTAAAAATTAAGATTTATACCAAACAAAAATGCTCTTGCGTGGGGGTAGTTACCCTGGTCAACGCTGAACCCTTGGGTATTATTGATATCATTACTTTGTAATTCAGGATCAAGTCCATTATACTTTGTAACCGTAAACAAGTTAACAGCCTGCACATAAACCCTTAAATGGTCAAGGCCCGCTTTTGCAATAAACTTAGCAGGAAAAGTATAACCAATCTGCATTTGCTTATTGCGCAGGTACGATCCTTTGCTTATAAAATAACTGTTCGTTACAAGATCAGAACTAAATCCACCGGTAGTTTGCAGTTTAGGTATCGTGGTGTTAGTATGAGTGGTTGTCCATGAATTAAGGG
>JAYUBR010001176.1:0-3499 GCA_043740775.1 Ferruginibacter sp.
TTTATTAATTGATATCGCAAAAACTTATTTCGTACTGCATAATAATGACTCTGCTTTTAAGTACGCAAACAAAGCGCTTGAAGCAGCAAAGAAAACAGATGCACAACCGGTGATAAGAAATGCATCCAAAATTGTTTATTCAGTATATGATTATTGGCACCGTCCTGACAGTGCATATTTTTATTATAAAAAATATACTGAGATAAACGATTCCTTAGTAAATAATAAAGTGAAAGGGAAACTCGCCGTGTATGGATATGATCAAAGAATTGAACTACTGAATCAGCAGCAAATAGTTCAGGAACTACAGTTGCAAAAGGAGGTACAGCAAAAATATTTTTTTCTGGCAGGCATTGTACTTTTTTTATTTATTGCCTTACTCTTATGGCGAAATAACACACACAAACAAAAAGCCTACGCATTGCTTGAACGGCAAAAGCAGGAAATAGACAATCAAAAACAAAAGGCGGAAAAAGCGCTTACAGAATTAAAAGCTACGCAGAATCAACTTATACAATCCGAAAAAATGGCTAGCCTCGGCGAGCTCACCGCAGGCATTGCACATGAGATACAAAATCCATTAAACTTTGTAAACAATTTTTCAGAAGTAAACAAGGAAATGCTTTAAGAGCTGCAAGCCGAACGCTTAAATCCAAAAGCAGAACGAAATTATGCATTGGAGGATGAAATAATAATTGATGTTATCAATAACGAAGAAAAAATAAACCTCCACGGTAAAAGAGCTGATGCCATTGTAAAAGGTATGCTACAGCACTCACAAAAAAGTACAGGGCAAAAAGAGCCAACAGATATTAATGCTTTATGTGATGAATATTTAAGATTGAGTTATCATGGCTTGCGTGCTAAAGACAAATCATTCAATACAACTATGAAAACAGATTTTGATACTACGATCGAAAAAATAAATATTATGCCTCAAGATATAGGAAGAGTGCTATTGAATTTATACAATAATGCTTTTTACACTGTAACAAAAAAAAAGAAGCAGGCAGCTGAAGATTACGAACCCACTGTTTCGGTAAGCACAAAAAAAGTTGCAGATAGAATTCTCATAAGAGTAAAAGATAACGGGAATGGTATTCCAAAAAATGAAGTTGATAAAATCTTCCAACCATTTTTTACTACTAAACCCACCGGGCAGGGAACAGGATTGGGTTTAAGTTTAAGCTATGATATTATTAAAGCACATGGTGGTGAAATAAAAGTAGAAACGAAAGAGGGTGAGGGAACCACATTTATTGTACAACTCTAAAACTATTTATAATGAAAGGCATCCTCCAAATACTGCTGTTTCTAATGCCGGTGTTTTGCAATAGTCAGCAAAAAAATATAGATAGTTTAGAAAAGCTGCTACCATCGGCTGCTACTGACTCTGCCAGGTTTCAATTATTGTATCAAATAGGCTTTAACTATTGTACCATAAATTATGATTCTGCTTTATTCTATTGCGACAAGAGTTTACTCGCAGCGCAAAAAGGCGGAAAGAAGCTGAATGAAGCCTCTGCATTAAACTTTAAGGGATTTCTTTTCAATCGTTTGCAAAGACTTACTGAATCTTTTCAGACTATAACAAATGCATTGCAAATAGCAGAAGATCCGCAAAATGAATTTAGCTTCTGGAACACATGGAAAACCGGAAGTAAAAGATAAAGATTTTCATTTATTTCTATTGGGGACTATACAAAATGCGCTGGGCCTTTTCATGAATTATGTTGACAGACAATACCAGGCAGTATTTCACCTTACTAAGGCCATAAAAATTTCTCGTGATATTGGAGATTCAACCTATTTGGCAGTTTATACAAATAATCTGGGTATTATTTATGTGAGAAGCCTTAATATGCCTGACTCGGCTTTGCAAATGGCAAGAGCAGCAGAAAGCATCTTATTAAAAAAAAGAGATGAAAAACGTTTGGCATATGTTTATTGGGTAATGGGAATGAGCTTTAAAGCAAAGCATAATGACAGTCTTGCCTTAGTCTACCTGTATAAAGGGATCGCATTAAGTAAAAAGTACGATTTACAGGATCTTTTAGCGTTAGATTACAGGCACTTAGCAGATCTTTATCTAAAAGAATACAACCAGGACTCCAGCTTGTACTATGCTCAGGCAGCCGCCAAAATACATATATCTGTATCGCCGATGGACTTTGGAGAAGATTTTGAGAATTTATCGAAAAGTTACGAGTTAAACCAGCGGCAGGACAGTGCTTACAAATACCAGAGGATTGCTCTTACTACTTACGACAGCCTTTATAAAAACAGGATTAAAGGTTTAACCGGTTTTCAGCAGCTTGCTTTTGACCAGCAACAGCATCTGCGGCAACTGAAAGCAGAAAAAACAGCTACACAAAATAAAATAAGAATCTATATACTTCTTGCAGGTATTGCCGTTATTCTGCTTGTCAGCTTCTTTATTTATCGCAACAGCAGGCAGCAAAAGAAAGCCAATTCCAAGATCCAAAAAGCCTACAATGAATTGAAAGCAACACAGGCACAATTGATACAAAGTGAAAAGATGGCTTCACTTGTTTAGCTTACCCCCCGGCATTGCACATGAAATTCAAAACCCGTTAAACTTCGTCAATAATTTTAGTGAAGTAAGCAATGAGTTGATTGATGAAATGAACACAGAATTAGACAAGGGAGATATCAACGAAGCAAAGCTTATTGCAAGTGGCATCAAACAAAATTTAGAAAAAATAAATCATCATGGCAAGCGTGCAGATGCTATTGTAAAAGGGATGTTGCAACATTCACAAATAAGCACCGGACAAAAGAACCTACAGATATCAATAAACTGTGTGATGAATATTTTCGATTGAGTTATCATGGCCTGCGGGCAAAGGATAAATCATTTAATGCATCCTTGAAAACTGATTTTGATGATTCGCTTGAAAAAATAAATATCATTCCGCAGGATATTGGAAGAGTGATTCTCAATTTAATAAACAATGCATTTTATGTGGTGAATGAAAAGAAAAAAATGAATATTGAAGGATATGAACCAACTGTCTCATTGGGTACAAAAAGGATTGATGATAAAGTGGCGATAAGAGTTGCAGATAATGGCAACGGTATCCCTCAAAAAATATTGGATAAAATTTTTCAATCCTTCTTCACCACTAAACCAACAGGACAGGGAACGGGATTAGGTTTGTCACTTAGCTATGATATTATAAAAGCTCATGGTGGAGAAATAAAAGTGGAAACGAAGGATGGCGAAGGAAGTGGATTTATCATTCAGTTACCATTGTATAGCGGTGTGAGTGGTTCGATCTGCTTCTCCTTAGCTTTAATAAGGTGTGAATTGTAAACACTTCCTTGAAGCTCCATATATCTTCATCAAACGCCATAAAAGCTCCGGGAAATCCTAAACCACAAGAGTGCGACGCAACAGAAGCTATAATGGAATAATGAGGTCGGTAATCTGTGTAAAAAAAATTAGCTTGTGTCCCCTTCAAAAGATGTACGAATT
>JAYUBR010001177.1:0-3496 GCA_043740775.1 Ferruginibacter sp.
AAAAAAAGAATACATCCGCATAAGTTTACCCTTTGGGTTGGATTGGCAAGTATAATAATGATGTTTGCAGGATTTACAAGTGCTTACATTATAAAACGCAACCAGGCAAATTGGGTTACTTTTAATTTGCCTGGAATATTCTGGTATTCAACGGCTGCAATTATAATCAGCAGCATAACATTGTGGCTGGCTTACAGTGCGTTTAAAAACAGAGAAATGGTAAAATACCGAAACCTGGTTATTAGTACTTTATTACTGGGAGTTCTTTTTATAGTGTTGCAGATTATTGGTTTCCGGCAATTGTATACAAATGGGATGACGTTGAAAACAAATGTATCATTTTCATTTTTGTATGTTATAGTTGGTTTGCATGCCGTACATGTTTTAGGAGGCATGGTAGCCCTGGTGGTGATGTTTGCAAAAGCATTTAATAAAAGAGTTAGAAACTATGATATAGTACCGGTAGAAGTGATCAGTACCTATTGGCATTTTGTTGATTTTTTATGGATTTATTTATTGATCTTTTTATTAGCGATAAGATAAATAGTTATAATTAATAAGGGTAGGAATAAATTGAACAAACTAAATTCATCAATTCGAAAAATATAACTAATACTCAAAACTTATAACTTATAACTTTTTATGTCTACAGTAGCAGTACAACAAGGAACAAAATGGTGGAGTGGTGGAAGAAGCCCCTTCAATGCCAGCTATGGTAAAGTAATGATGTGGTATTTTTTAATGAGTGATGCTTTTACCTTTGGCGCATTTTTGATAAGCTATGGAACTATTCGCTTTAGCCAGAATTATTGGGTTGATCCAAACCATGTATTCAATTCTTTTCCTTTTATGGGGCATACCAATTTGCCGCTGGCTTTTGTAAGTTTAATGACATTTATTTTAATTGCCAGTTCTGTTACAATGGTATTGGCAGTGCACGAAGGTCATAAAATGAACAGGGTAGGTGTTGAAAAATATATGTTGTGGACAATTTTGGGTGGTATCTGTTTTCTTAGCTGCCAGGCCTGGGAATGGACGCATTTACTTACCGGCCAGCATGAAGTTTGGGTAAATGGACATGCTGAATTCTGGAACACGACCGTAGCACACAATCCTTTTGGACCCGAAATAAAAATTGGCGATAAAGAATATGCAACCCCTGGTCCGATTGCCTTTGGTAGTTATTTCTTTGAAATTACCGGCTTCCATGGCTTCCATGTATTTAGCGGCGTAATTATTAATATCATAATGTACCTAAAAACAAAGATGAAACATTTCGAATTGAGAGGTCATTATGAAATGATTGAGAAGGCCGGATTGTACTGGCATTTTGTAGACCTGGTTTGGGTATTTGTGTTTCTTTGTTTTTACCTTATTTAGTTATTCTGCAACAACAAAAAAATGAATTTTCAAAAAATAAAAAATTATGTCAGCATCAGTTACATCGCCAGAAATTACTTTTCACCCGGAACATACCGATAATACAAAGGCTATCTGGAAAACCTTTTGGATATTATCAGCCTTAACAATTTTTGAATTATCTATTGGGCTTGCCATTTATACCATTCATAAAGGCGCAAACCCCAATGCAACACTGGTATTGGCTTTTAAAGGAATGGTTTGTATTTTAACGCTTGCCAAAGCGTATTATATTGTTTCTGTTTTTATGCACCTGGGTGATGAACTAAGGAATATGATTATGACCATCATTGTACCTTTGTGTTTGTTTGTATGGTTTATCGCTGCTTTTTTGTGGGATGGTACAAGCTGGAAAAATCTGCGTAACAAATATAACAGGGTAGATGTAAACCAAACAGAACAGGTAGCACCTGCTGCAAAAGAAAAAGGGGCGAAAGATTAATTTGCACATCAAAAAAATTATAGTAAACCATCGTCCCATATTTTAGGGGCGATGGTTTTTTATTGTAAAAATGAAGGAGACATAAAATATGAATAAGCGGGCATTACTTGGTTTAATGGTGGCAATTGTACTGCCTTTTACAGGATACTATATTGTAAAATATTATGGCGAAGCGGCAGTACAAATGCCGCACCGGTATTTTTTTGATAGTGTAGCCACTATTAAGGATAATGGGAAATTAACAACCGACACCATCTGGCATAAAGTAAATAATATCACTTTTACAAACCAATTGGGTAAACCTGTTTCACTGGATGATCTGAAAGGAAAAATACTGGTGATTGATTTTTTCTTTACCCGCTGCCCATCCATTTGCCCCAACATGGCAAAGGCAATGAAACGCCTGCAAAATTCTTTTATTAACAGCAACGATAGTATTGTTCAGTTTATCTCAGTGAGCATTGATGCTGCCCACGACTCTGTACCGCAATTAAGAAAATTTGCCAACCGCTATACCTCCAACCACGATAGCTGGTGGTTTGTTACCGGCAATAAAAAAGAGATATACGATTTTGCTCTGCAGGAAATAAAGGCAAACATCGCAGATGTAAATATTGACACCGCTTTTATACATACAGAAAACTTTTTTTTGTTAGATAAAAACAGGGTAATCAGGGGTTGGTATAATGGACTGGATACTGTTGCGCAGACAAAGCTGGTGAGAGACATTCCTTTGCTGATGCTGGAGAAAAATAAGAAAAAAACATTTAAAGAATTTTTGAAAGAATTGTTTGGAAGAAGCTAAGAGGCAGTTATGAATTATGAAATCTGTACGTACCTCAGAAACAATACACGTTTCGTTTCAGCCACTTTGTAATATTTAATTCGTGTAATTCGGCAACAAAAATCAGTGTAATTTAAAAAGAAGAATATGTTACAACCTTCCATGTTAAAGAATGATAAAAAAGCAAAAACTTTTATCTGGATTGTATCTGTAGTTGTTTTTGCCGCGGTTGCTTTTTTAGCAAAATTTAAATTGAATCTTAATCCTGGGTTTAATGTACATGTGTTTGCAAAATTCAATGCAATTATCAATTCTGCTGTAACCATTTTACTGATAGCAGGGCTTGTTGCAATAAAGCAGAAAAATTACCAGCTTCATAAAAAGATAATGCTAACGGCCATTGTTTTGTCTGTATTGTTTCTTGTTTCATACATCTGTCATCATTTGCTGGCAGGGGATACAAAATTTGGAGATATCAATCATGATGGTATTTTAAGTGAAGATGAAAAATCAGCAGCCGGTATTTTGCGTATCATTTATTACTTCATTTTAATTACCCACATTCCTCTTGCAGCCATCATATTGCCCTTCATCTTATTTACAGCTTACCGTTCTTTAATTGGCGAGTACGAAAAACATAAAAAGCTTGCAAGGATTACATGGCCCATCTGGTTATATGTTGCAATAACAGGCGTAGTAGTGTATTTATTAATCAGCCCTTACTATACTTAATTATGAAAATTTATTGAGCCACATTATTTTTAATTTAACCATAAGTTGTTGAACAATAAAAAAAACAAACCAGATTCTTGTTACTTTTATTATCTAATAGCCATATATGCAGGAAGACA
>JAYUBR010001178.1:0-3496 GCA_043740775.1 Ferruginibacter sp.
TCGCTATATAATTTCCGGAATGTTTTTTCAGATGAAAATAAAATTGGCGCTACATTCATTGGGCTCAAAGAGATTCTGCCAGCCATCTAATTTACAGTCAGCTCCACCACAGGAATTTCGTAACCCGGTTTTTTTTCCGGCAATGTTAATTGTATATCATTGCCTTGTTCCGTCATCTTCAATTCCGAATTATCATGCAGAAACTGGGCGTATTTTATTTTGCCTTTGTAGCCCGGCAACAACAGTTTACCATCTGCAGGATACGCAAACAAATGCACATACAACCGTTTTGCCCCAGCATTGTAAGTAAGCTTATCATTAGGCGGTGCCTGGTAACTATCAGGCGCAAAACTGCAATAGTAAATTGATTTGTTGTTGGCATGCATCCATTGGGCCAGGCTGTCCAATGCGTTGTTGGCACGGTAATCAAATTCGCCACGGGCGGTAGGGCCTACGTTTAAAATTAAGTTGCCGCCATTGCTGGTGGAGGTGATCAGCAGGTCAAGCAACTGCCTGTGCGTTTTCCATGAATTTTCGTCGCGGTAGTATCCCCATGAACCGGAGAATGTTTGACAGGTTTCCCAGGTTTTGCCTTTGTATTTTGCAAGCTCTTCCGTACTTACCTGCTCGGGTGTATCAAAGTCTTCGCCGTCCGCATAGTCGCCCAGGTCAAGCCTGTTATCTACAATAATACCCGGCTGTAGCTTTCTTATTTGTTTTATTAGCGCTACCGAATTCCAGTCATTTTTTCCCTTTCCATATTTTTCAGGATAAGAAAAATCCAGCCACAAGATATCAATCTTGCCATAGTTAGAAAGCAGTTCCGTTACCTGGTTATACAGGTAAGTACGGTACTTCGCCATGTCTCTTCCTTTATTCAATCTTTCGTAAGCGGTATCGCTGTCTGTAAGCGGCCGTTGCGGATGCACCCTGTCAATCGGAAATTCCGGATGATGCCAATCTATCAGCGAATAATAAAAACCAATCTTTATCCCTTCTGCCCTGAATGCATCTACATATTCTTTTACCAGGTCTCTTTTTGCGGAAGTATTGGTTGCCTTGTAATTGGTGTATTTGCTATCGAACAAACAAAATCCTTCATGATGTTTTGTGGTGAGCACGGCATATTTCATACCTGCGGCCTTTGCTTCCTTCGCCCATTTTTTGGGTTCAAAAAGATCGGGGTTAAACTCGTCAAAATATTTTTGATAGGTTTCGTTGGTAATGCGTTCCTGGTTCTTCACCCACTCATGTCTTGCAGGCAATGCATACAAGCCCCAGTGAATAAACATGCCGAAACGGGCGTCTGTCCACCATTGCATGCGTTTAACCTTTTGCGCCGGTGTTTCATTACTTAGTGATGGTTTGGTTTGTGCACTGGCTTCATTTGTAAATGATGACACTAATATCAGCAGCATACAACAGGTGAAAGGCAATAATTTTTTCATGCAATGGATTTTATTTTAAGAGCTATTTTATAAAGAAAATTTGAACCAGTATTTTTTTTGTCTTTGATGGAAAGGCATTTTTTAATTTAAGAAAACCTCATCTACAAATATCCATCCTTTATCACCTTTACCACGGTGCCATTGCGGCAATTTTGCAACGGGCACTACTACTACTTTTACATACTTTTCTTTTACCGGCCCAAAATTTAAATCGTAGCCTTTTAAATAGGCAGGTACAACTTTACCCGGCTGCTCCGGGTTCAATTTTCTTAATAACCGAAGATGTGCCAAATCGTTACCTGCCCATACTTCCATCTGTTGGGGCGGCATCACGTACCCGTCAATATTAATCAAACTGCTAACGGTAACCGATGAGATGGTTCTAAGCGTATCAAAATATAATATAGCCTGCATGGGATAACCCCTGTAGCCGATCCATTTGCCACTTCCCTGGTTAAGATCGCCCTTTTGCGCATCGGCCAGCACAGTAGCAGGGATTGATTTATATGGCACATCTGCTGAAGGCTGTACAAAACGAATGGAATCAATTTTAAAACCGGCTTTGTAAAAAGTTTTTTCAACCACATCGCTGCTGATCCATCCGGGCTTAAATGCCTTTGCTTTTACCGTGACATTTTTATTCAGCATAATATCGCCTTTGTAAACAGGCGATGCAATGCTGTCGGGTTCTGTACCATCTGTAGTGTAGCGGATAGTAACTCCTCTTACATAATGTTTCAATTTCAAAGCTACTGGTTGCAACAACACCTGCTCCTCATTTTCTACCAGTGGCTTGTTTAATTTTATTACAATGGTATCCCCTGTAAATCCTGTTTCTATTGTTGTATTTTTAAATTGCTTTTTTATTGCTGCTAAATTTTCAGCCTGTGCCGGTGTGGTCCAAATGTACAACTGGCTTAGCTTGGGTAAAGATGACAATACATTTAAGCTGGCCGCATTTACACCCGTACCTGAAAGCGATAACTGTTTCAATTCTTTCAGTGCAGTCAATGCTTTTAACCCCGTTCCTTTAATATTAGTAAACGATAAATTGAGTTTGCGAAGATTTGTAAATTGTGCAATGGTGGCAAGGTCATCATCCTGTACCGCCATCTTGTTTAAATTCAGCGTTACAATCTGGTCTTTTACCGCAAGTAATTCTTTCAATTGCTCCTGTTTAAACTGTGCCGCACCATAAAATTCCACCCCCAATGCAGGAGAGCCCAATGCCAATGGTGCAACCAATCTATAATTATTTTTCAGTGCTTTTATTTTGCTTTCATCGGCAGGTTTAAAAGTGTAATCATCGGTTTCAATTGTATTAAACAACGCTTTGGCAAGTATATGCAGTGTATCTGTTGGCAGCAGTGCTGCTACCTTGGTGGTATCGCTTGCACCACTTTTTATCCAGTGATATAAAATACTCGTTTCCTCCTCCGTCAACTGAGGCTTGCCCCATGGTGGCATGTGCTTTTTACTTTCCAATGGCATGTGTATCCTGCTCATCATCAATCCAAAATCTGCCTGGGTTGTGTCCCACAATGCCCTATCTTTTCCTCCCTTACGCAGGGCTGCAAAAGATTCCATCACCAGCTCGCCTTTCGCTTTTTGGGGATTGTGACAACTAATGCATTTGGCTTTTAAAATAGGTTGCACCATGTTGGCATAGATGATGGCATCTTCAAACAAAACCGGTGGTGCCTGTTGCTCTTTTGAAACTGGTGCCAGTAAAAAATTATCGCCATGGGTAATATCTGCGCCAAGGTGCCCGGTGATTATAACAGCAGCTACACCAGTTACTGATGCCAATGCCAATATTGCTTTACTATTTCTTACAACATTTTTAAAAGCATACCAACCCAAAGCCAGTAAAGAAATTATGATGCCGCCCCATTTATGCCAGGCCACTACTTCTTGTGTATAGCCGCCTTCTTTTGATAGCAATAAGCCCATCAATGCACTGGTAACTGAAGTAATAGACGCCAGTAACAACAGGCCATCGCCGATGTCTGCCTGCTCTGTGGTAATAGATTTCTTTAGCCCCGAAA
>JAYUBR010001179.1:0-3486 GCA_043740775.1 Ferruginibacter sp.
AGTAATAAAAAAATATATTTATTCATAAGCGCTTTTTAATTTAAATTTTTTACAAAAACAAATAATAGAAAACACATTGATGTACGCACCAACAGGTCATAGTTAGTAAATAGGGTTTATACTTCTTCTTATTATAACTCTTATTGCTGTTACTCTTAACATCCAAAACAACCAATGCTGCCAATATCAATTGTATAATAGTAAACTGGATATTTTGAGTAGCCAATTCAGAAAAACCAAGGAGGTTTGGTAAAATGCGGCCAACTGTAGGGCCAAATATAACCAACGCAGCAGCAATCATATACCGCATGTGTACCGGACTTTTTTTACGATAAAAAATTGCCAAACAATAGAACACTATCAATAAGGTTGCATCACCAACTGCAAAAAATGCATATTTAGGTGTATCCGAATGCAGGTTATTGATAACGCTGGGAATAAATGACAGTATTAATAAAGGAAAGATGACATAAGATAACTTACCAACGTTTCTATGCCATTGCAATTTTTTATTCGCAATTAAAAATGGCTGTACGATGATTAAGGTGAGCCAAACAATTGCAATAGCCGCATGTACGTGAATGAAATTGTGCTTCACTTTTTCAAATGTGGGGAACTGTACAATATAAGTTTTGTAAAACCCCGCAATCACCAAAGGAATGAGCAGCAGAAAAAAGTAACCGAGATATTTGTATGATTTTTCCATTTTGATGTGACAATGATAGTACTTTTATAACTGCTTTCTATGCTTCCTTCTTTATGGTTATATAATACCGTATTCTTTACAAAACGCCCAATGCTGGTCACTGCTATTTTATAATTTTATACACCGCTCCTTTAGGGCCAGCCTTTGCATTTAACAATCCCATTGCATACATTTCATTGTTGCTGTCTTCGCCCAGGGCGCAGATTAAAAATGGATCGGCTGGTTTATTTCGTATGCTCAATACCTGTCTCATCCATTGGCCTTTTGCGTTGTTGGTTAATGTAAAGATGCTGCCATTAAAATCGCCAAAAACAAATTTGTTTTGCAAAAATGGAATGGCTTTTCCATAATAGATGCTGCCACCAATTACACAAATACCGTCCTTACGCGGATACGCATTAATGGGGGAAGTAAAATTATTTTTAGCTGCAGCCTTGCCGGGCGTAAAAATACTGTCTCCTTCCAAAACCGGCCATCCGTAATTTGCTCCTTTAGATACAATGTCTATTTCCTCATCCTTATTTTCGCCTACATCTGCACCAAACAACTGGTGCGACTTTGCATCAAAACAAAAGCGCCACATTTTACGAAAGCCATAAGCCCAGATCTCAGGCCTTGCATGTTGCACGCCAACAAATGGGTTATCCGGCGGAATGGCATACGGTGTTTTGTTTACATCGATGCGTAATAATTTTCCATTTAAATAATCCAGGTCCTGGGCATGGTATACATAGCTGCTATCACCCAAAGCATCGTCACCTATGGAAATATACAAATACCCATCAGGGCCAAAAGCTATTCCCGCACCATTGGCAAATATCCTGTTTCCCTCCAGCTCAAATACCCTGTGTTCACTTGTTGTGTCGGCCAGATCGATATCCATCTTATCAGCACTAAATGACGACACCACCAGTTTGCATTTATTGCCCGCAACTGTGGTTGCTGCATCGTAACAAACATAAAACAGGTGGTTGGTTGCAAACTGCGGGTGAAAGGCAATGCCATTGATGGTACCAAGATCAAGCTCGCCTTTTTCCTTTTCCTTTTTTTGCGATTTTGCAGTGATGTCAAGAAACGGCTTTGGCAACAGGGAATCTTTTTTCATGATCCATATTTTACCAATGTGGTCAGTAATAAATATGCGGTGGGTACCATCGCCGGGCAAACTCATCTGCACAGGGGAAGTTACAGCATTGGTAACTATCTGCAGGCTTACAACATCTGAATCTATAACCGTTCGTGTAGCAGCCTGTTGCTTTCCGTTATGCTGCTGACAGGCATTTACGGCCACGGATAGAACAACCGTAACAAAATAAAAATGTATACTTCTCATAATGATGAAATGTGTTTAACCGAAATAAAAAATATTTTAAGTGTAGCAGCAGTCATAGGATGCTTTTTATCTGGTGAATCAAGTATCATTTATTCTATTCCTTATTTATCCGCTGTAACCAGATATCAAAATCATTTGGCAGTTTCAGGCACCGCATTCCACATGCCGTAAATAGAAATCCATTTACCTTCTGCGGTACGTTTTAACAACTCGGTGTATTTGATTTTTTCAATAGTAATTTTCCCATCTGCACCTTTCCCAGGATAAATAAAGTTTACTTTTTCATTTTTTACAATTGTTAATTGCCTACTCTGTTCAGTTTTCGGCAGCCCTGTTTTTTATTTATTCAGCTACAATAATTCCTGTAACCATAATCATTTTAAATTATTGTCTTTCGGTTCCTGAAGAGACGAAACACAGCAACGCTTGTAATTCTCATTGATTTCTGAAATGATCCCAGTTGATCAAAATATTCCAAACCAATGGTGCATCATGCAAATTGAGATACCGGTGTAAGGGATCGAAAGTAAAAGCAATTAACCTGCCTGCGCCAACCGGTACATTGAAAATAGCACCATGCCCAATGATGGTTTGTTCATTGCGAACCATGCCTGAAAGAACGTAAGGCGGGTCTTTCTTCGGTTCTTCTTTGGCAACTGTTGCTGTGTCGCTGCCGGGCATTCCTAAAATTTTACCCGTGTACTTTTCTTCATCTTTTAATCGGTTGGTTCCGTATTGCAACAACATCATATCCCGGTTATATTTTTTTACTTGCAGCAGCGGCCCGTTTCCTTTAAAAATCGGGAATGTTTCGGGGTAACCATATAAAACAGGATTATCTTTTTTACGAGCTTTCACCTGCACTACAGAACCTGGATGAAACAGCCCGCTGGCATCATAAGTTTCCAGGTTATTGGTTATCCCTGCTGTTGCCAGGATAGTGGATGAATTATCAAGGCTGATAATTATGCCTCCTGCATCTGCAAACTGTCTTAAGTTTTCCATACCCCGGAAACCAGGTCCACCTGTCATGTCATTTGTAGAATCAGGTAAACCATGAGAAGGAAAAGCAGCGGTTTTTGTATAAGGCATCGGACCAAATTTTGTGTCTATTTCATTGATGAAATCGCCTGCATCTCCACCTGTATTTGGAACAAGAATAACATCGAATTTTTTTCTTAAACCGCCTTTCTTTAAATCGTCTTTATTGATTGAAGTATAGGGAATACCTCTTTGCTCAAAAGTATACCTTGCCCAGCCTGCATCCTGTGTACTGTACCAGGTATGATAAATACCAACTCTTGGCAGGTTAACATTGTGTTGTTTTAAAAATGAACGGGCATTGGTAGCTTTTAAATCCAACCCAAATTGTGATGCAATTTTTTCTGCATCTTTTCGGGGAAGTCCTTTAAACAAAACAGCGCCTGCTGATAGTGTATCGGTAATA
>JAYUBR010001180.1:0-3477 GCA_043740775.1 Ferruginibacter sp.
AAAGCTTAATTCATGAAGATAAAAGCCATTCACCATGTAGCCATTTTAACGGACGATTACGAACGTAGCAAAGCTTTTTATACAGAAGTATTGGGCTTCGAAATTATGGCGGAAACCTACCGGGAAGAAAGAAAATCTTACAAGCTCGACCTGACGATTAATGGGCAATACCAGATTGAATTGTTTTCTTTTCCCGAGTTCAAAGAGCGGGCTTCTTTTCCGGAACAAAAAGGATTGCGTCACCTGGCTTTTTCGGTGGAAAATATAGAAGAATCGGTAGGTGAGTTGGTTGCAAAAGGGGTGGATGTGCAAGGCATACGAATAGATGAAATAACCAATAAAAAGTTTTGTTTTTTTTATGATCCTAACGGGCAACCGCTGGAATTATATGAAGTATAATAACCGTAAGGCTGTTGTGATTATCAGGTGCGATGTTTAAGGGGATGCTCCTATGGAGCAAATGTGTAAGTGTTGGTTTTGTTACAAAGGGGATGCCCCGATGGAGCAATGATTGAAGATGGATTTAGTAAGGTGATTTAAATGGTCAGTCGTTGGAGTTGAACTAAGTATTATAATCAGGTATGTTACCTAAAAAGAGAGCATAAATTAAGGGGATGCTCCTACGGAGCAAATGTATTAAGTTTTGTTTTGTTACAAAGGGGGTGCCCCGATGGGGCAATAAAAAATGTTAATAAACAAAGGGTTGAAAATGCGGGTTGTTGGTTCAATAAAAAATTATCAACAGGTATCATCAGAGCCGTTTCATTGTAAAAAGAAATACCATTACAAAGGATGCTTTATACGAGCCGCCGCTTTGGAGAAAACAAAAACGGTTACAAAGCAGGCTCCATTAGGAGCCACCCTTTGCAGAAAAAGGGATGTTTTCGAAACCGGCTCCATCGGAGCCACCCCTTTGTAGCAGTTGTTAAAATGTAAACATTGTATTATGCCAAATAAATACACACAATTATTAACTCAATTGGTTTTTGCAGTAAAAGGAAGACAAAATTTTATTGAAGAACCAATCAGGGAAAGGGTAGAAAAATTTATTTGTGCAACGGCAACCACCAGGAAACACAAGCCGCTTGCCATTTATTGTATGCCCGATCATTTGCATTTTTTAATCGGGTTAAACCCCGACCAGTCAATTGCCAATTTGGTAAAAGAAATTAAAATAGCAACAAACAGTTTTATAAATGACAATCAGCTTACAAAACAACATTTTTACTGGCAGGACTTTTATGGTGTTTTTTCCTATTCCCGGTCGGCATTGGATAAGGTGGTAAAATACATTCTCAATCAAAAAGAGCATCCCCAAAAGAAAGCATTTAAACAAGAGTACATTAGTTTTTTAGAAAAATTCGAACTGAAGTATGATGAAAAATATTTGTTCGAATTTTATGAATAAGCAATAATAACAACGAGGTTTTAAACAATGGCAACAAGTAAAAACAAAGAAGATTACATCCACACAGACAGTGGTATTGGCGGGCAATACAAAACATGGTTTTTAAATTATGCCAGTTATGTAATATTAGAAAGGGCAGTACCAGCCATTGAAGATGGCTTAAAGCCGGTACAGCGACGCATTCTGCATGCCATGAAGGAAATGGACGATGGGCGTTTTAACAAGGTGGCCAACATCATCGGGCAATCCATGCAGTACCATCCGCATGGCGACATGAGTATTGGTGATGCATTGGTAAACCTGGGGCAAAAAGATTTGCTGATTGAAACCCAGGGAAACTGGGGCGATGTGCGTACCGGTGATGATGCAGCAGCCCCAAGATACATTGAGGCAAGATTGAGCAAATTTGCGCTGGAAGTAGCTTTCAACAATAAAACAACCGAATGGGCATTGAGTTATGATGGCAGAAAAAACGAACCGGTAACCTTGCCAATGAAATTTCCCTTGCTGCTGGCACAGGGCGCAGAAGGCATTGCAGTAGGACTGGCCACCAAAATTTTACCCCATAATTTTTGTGAACTTCTTGATGCATCCATAAAATATTTAAAAGGAAGAAAGTTTGAACTGCTACCCGATTTTTTAACCGGTGGCACCATGGATGCTACCAATTACAATGATGGAAAACGGGGTGGTAAAATAAGGGTTCGGGCCATTATTGAAGAGCTGGATAAAAAAACGCTTGTGATCAGAAGTGTACCATACAGCGTTACCACCACGCAGCTTATGGAGAGCATTGTAAAAGCAACTGACCAGGGAAAGATCAAAATAAAAAAAGTAAATGATCATACGGCGGCGGCGGTTGAAATTATAATTGAATTAGCACCGGGCATTTCGCCGGATATTACCATTGATGCCTTATATGCTTTTACAGATTGTGAAGTAAGCATTTCGCCCAATGCCTGCGTAATTACAAAAGACAAACCGCAGTTTCTCGGTGTTCCTGAACTGTTGCGGGTTTCAGCCGACAATACAAAATCGCTGCTGCAAAGAGAACTTGAAATTAAGTTGGCAGAGCTACAGGAAAAATGGCACTTCACATCGCTGGAAAAAATATTTTTTGAAGAAAAAATTTACAAGGAGTTAGAGAAGAAGCATGAGACCTGGGAAAAAGTACTCACAGCCATTGATACAGCCTTCACGCCTTTCAAAAAATTATTGCGCCGGGATATAACAAGAGAAGACATTGTTAAGCTAACGGAGAAGCCTGTACGCCGCATTTATAAATTAGATATTGATGAACTGAACGAACAGATAAAGGGACTGGAAAACGATATTAAACAGGTAAAATACGACCTGGAACATTTGACAGAATACGCCGTGGCCTACTACGAAAACCTCTTAAAAAAATATGGCAAGGGCAGGGAACGCAAAACAGAAATCAAACAGTTTGATACCATACATGCCAAGAGTGTAGCCATCGCCAACATTAAGCTGTATGTAAATTATGCAGATGGTTTTATAGGCACCGGTTTAAAGAAAGATGAACTGATAGCAGAGGTGAGCGACCTGGATGATATCATTGCCTTTACAAAAAGTGGTGTCATGAAAGTGGTGAGAGTTTCAGATAAAATATTTATTGGCAAAGACATTATTCATGTAGCCGTTTTTCAAAAAAATGACGAACGCACAACTTATAACATAGTGTATGCAGACGGTAAAACAGGCGTTACTTATGCCAAGCGGTTTAATGTAACCGGCATTACAAGAGATAAAGAATACGACCTTACAAAGGGCAGTGAAAAAAGCCGGGTACATTATTTTTCTGCCAACCCCAATGGCGAAGCGGAAGTGGTAAAAATTGTGCTGAGCCCCAATTGTACCGCCAAGAAAAAAGAACTGGAATTTTATTTTGAAGAACTGGAAATAAAAGGCCGTGGCAGCATCGGCAACCAGGTAACAAAATACCCCGTAAAATCTGTTAAGTTTAAAGAAGCCGGTAAGTCAACTTTGGATGCAAAAAAACTTTGGTTCGATAATAAATTTGGCCGCCTCAACACCGAAGAAAAAGG
>JAYUBR010001181.1:0-11164 GCA_043740775.1 Ferruginibacter sp.
ATTCCTGCCGGATCAAAAAGATATTTTTTCTTTTGTGAATCCCATCTGATAATTCCACCCGAAGTATTTGTGGCGGGAATAACGCTTACTTCTTTTACCACACCCGACAACGGAAAATGATAGCGATGATAATCACCTACATCAAGAAATGTGTGTGTGAATGTACCGTCTGCAAATTCATCACCATATTTACTACCTGCACCAAGCAGTTCTTTTACTGAGTGAAGTGTTCCTGTTTTTACCACTACACCGCTTTGCTCAACGATGTTTGAATTGCTGTCAATTGTCCAGGTGCCTTGCGGCATGGCATCAGCAGGGGAAACCACCACTGATTCATCTTGAGGAAAGGCAATTGGTCTTTTGCCGGGCGACTTCAATCGTCTGGCAAAAAACTGGTTGAAGGAATTCCAGTTTGAAGTGTCTTCATACCAATCATTCTTCAAACCAAATTTATCTTCCGTGAGTGCAAGCTGGTAATATCCGCTGTTCCAGGACTCTTTTGAATCAAGAAAACTTCCCCATCCTTTATCAAAACTTGTGAGCCAGGAACAGAATGGTTCTTCATATTGCAAAGAATTATTGTAGTACCCTTTCCCTTGTAATTCGGGCAACGGAATGTCGGTTATGAAGAAGAGATACGCTAAACTCTGGTCAATTCTGTTGTAGAGTGTTGCATGTTCGGTATGACGAATTAAATCCCATGGCATGGCAGTTTCAGACCATGAAATAAATTCATAAAAGTCATCAAGATTCTGAACCGGATTGGTGCTTGTATCAGGATTTATTTCGTGTGCTTTGTTGATGGCTTCGATGAGCAAAGATTTTATTTTTGGATTGCTGTCAACAATCTGAATAAGTTCTTTTTTTTTTGCACCGTAATTATTTTCGTCAGTAGCTTTTGTATTGTTGCAGGAAATAAACAAAGCTGAAAAGGTCACCAACAAGGAGAAAAAAAGAGTGAATTTTTTATTCATGTTACGTTAAAGTTTGGTATTTCAAAGTTCGCAATGTCGCCCAAGGATGATACACAACGTTTGTATTTATGTAATTAGACGCACCTTCCATCTTACGCAAATGATTAATTATTTATAATGATCAGGTTCGTTTTTTGTATTGTTGAGGTGCGTCAATCCAATTACCAATTCAAAGTAATTGATTTATTCAACCCATCCAAAACATTCGGAATATTTACAAGCGTTTCTTTTTTTACATGCAAATAACACTCGTAAGTTTATTATTCCCGGCAAAGTTTTAGTCCAAGCCATCAGCGGCAGTTAGGAACGTTGCATAATAGGGAGCAATATTTTGTAACACGGCATTGGGTTGAATGTAGATTTCAAATCTATTTTCTTTTCTGTACCAGGTATAATCCCGCAACTACCAATAAAACGCCCCACAATGTGTACCAGCTTAAGGGTTCTTTCATAATCAAAGCAGCAAGTACAAAACCTGTTACCGGGCAAAGAAAAAGCCAGAACGACGCTTTAACCGGGTTATCTCTTAACAAAAATAACCACAACTGTACCGCTGCAATTGAAACAGGTATGGCCAGCCACAATACACAGCCCGCCAAGGGTACATTGAAATTGTTTTTAGCGCCATCATAAAAATAAAGAGCAAAGGGCAACAAAAAAATTCCGCCCAAAATAGTTTGCCATCCATTGATGGTAAGTATGTGCAAATTATTCCATTTGCTTCTTGAAAAATAAATAGCTCCGGCTGAATAACAAAGCATACTGGTGATCAATAGCAGCAGTCCGCCAGGTGTTGCATAACTATGGAGTAAAAGCGGATAAGCTGCAATGATAACACCTGCAAAACAAAGCAAGAGGCTTATAATAACCACCGGCCTTATCTTTTCTTTAAACCATACAGCCCTGATTAAACTTATAAAAACGGGGTTGGTGGCAATTGACAAAGAGCCCAATCCGGCAGATACCTGCTGCATGGCCAGCACATACAAACCCAGGTAAACGGTGATGTTGATAAACCCATAAACAGCCAGTTGTTTCCACTGATTTTGCCCAGGTAATTTTTTTTGTAAAATAACATGGGCAACAAATAGCATGATGATTCCTGCTACAAAAAAACGGGTAACGGCAATAACAAATGGCTGCGCAAACTGAAGGGCTATTTTTGTAGTTACCGAAGCCGATGGCCATAAAACAGCAAAGAAAATTCCTGCTATAATTAATTGAATATTTTTATTACTGCTTTGTTTCAACAATTGATTTTAAAAATTCAATACATATCGTTGCCAATATTTTTATAAAGTTAACGGCAGGTATTATTTATAAAATATTACATTGCTTACGCAACATAAAATAGACACCCGCATATCTTGTGTAGTTATTAGTACAAAAGAAAAAAGATTAAGCAATTATTTTTTCGAAGCAATTTCTTCAATCGCTTTCACCAGTTTATCAAGGTCCTGCAAACGGGTATAAACATGCGGTGTTATGCGAACACAACTGATGTTTTCCCAAACAATGCCTACTGTATGAATTTTATAATTATTAAACAAAGCTGTATCCACTTCTCCCGGTGTCATCCCATCAATACTTACCCCACAAATAGCACAACTGTACGCAGCCTGCAACGATGTTTGAATTTTTACTTTGGGAATATCTTTTACTTTTTGAGCCCAGTAATTTTTTAAATATCTTATGCGATCTTCTTTTCGTTTACTGCCAATGGCCGTGTGAAAATTAATGGCTTCCCCTATCCCCTGCTCAATGGGAAAGCTCCTGGTACCAAGGGTTTCAAACTTTCTTATGTCGGTGCCCTGTGGTTTATCGTTGCATACCAGCGGCCATATTTTTTCAATCTTTTCTTTTTTTATCCATAACATGCCGCTACCAATGGGGGCACTTAAAAATTTATGCAGACTGGTGCCAAAATAATCACAGCCAAGGTTAGCGATTGAAAAATCAAGCAACCCGAATGAGTGTGCCCCATCACAAATTACTTCCAGTCCATGGCGATGCGCCATATCACTAATTTTTTTAACCGGCATTATTTGTCCTATCCAGTTAATGATATGTGTTACATGAATAATTTTGGTTTTGGATGTGATGGCTTTTTCATAGGCATCTACAATGGCGGCATCATTTTCCATTGGGAAAGTAAAGCTGATTTGTTTGTAAACAATTCCTTCCCGTACAGCCCGTTGTTTCCAGGCATTGATCATGTTGGGATAATCCTGTTTGGTACCAATCACTTCATCGCCTGGCTTTAATGCCAATCCAAAAATTACGGTATTCAAAGCTTCTGTAGCATTTCTGTTGATGGCAATCTCTTCTTTATCACAACCTGCAAGTGCCGCTAATTTTTCACGAAGTGGTTCCCGTCCCTGGTCGAGAATGCGCCACATAAAATAAGAAGGCCCTTCATTGGTTAAAGTATTATAGCGTGCCACCGCTTCTTGTACAATACGGGGAGATGGACTAACGCCACCGTTATTGAGATTGATCAAATTTGGACTCACTGTAAATGATTGCTGAATAATACTCCAGTAATCTTCATCTGCAGCTACATCCTCGGGAGAAAGCAATTGTACTTTTTGATTGGCCGCTGATATTTCAGCAGCATGTACCTGGTTAAATAAACTGTTTGCCGAAAAAGCACCGGCCATCAATCCAATTTGTTGAATAAATTTTCTGCGGTTGGCCATGGTAAAATATTTAATAAGGAAGATAATTCAATTTTATGAAAATAAAATATTCGCTGCAACTTACCATTGCCCTTAAGGCGTTGAGGCGTTTTTATTTCTGCCCGTGGTTAGTGTAACTTGCTAATGCAACAATTTAAAATGCACCCCTGCAACTTACCATTGCCGTTAAGACGTTGTGGCATTTTTATTTGTTTGGCAACTCAACGTCTTAACTACTCAACGGCGATTCTCAAATTCCTTACATCCCAAATAAAGAGCAACAATAAAATATGCACCCGCTGATTCATATTTTGTATAAAAATTTTCAGGCTGCCATCTTTCTTTTCTGATTGGGCCAAACAGCGTTTTTAGTAAAATAAAATTACGCTGCAAACACGTAACATTATACCCATTATATAATGCTATTTTGTTAACTTAGGCAAAAATTATTTTGTTATGAAACTTAGTTTTATTCTTGCATCCGTTATGTTTTTATCATTTTCCTGCAGCCCTAAATTGCCGCCTGATAATAACTGGGCAATTGGCAAATGGATACTGACAGAGTTAAAGGAAGTACCGGTACAGCAAAGCGGAAATACTAATAAAGATGCACACCTGGTTTTTGAAACTGTATCTAAAAGTTACCGCGGCTTTGGTGGATGCAATACCATCAACGGAACCTACACCATTAACAATGACAAAATTAAATTTACTGCGCCGGCCTCAAGATTTGCCGCCTGCCCGGATGTGCCTTTTGAGACCACTTTTTTAAATGCCTTAAATGAAGTTGATAAATATTTGGTTACCGGTAATACCATGGTTTTAAAAAAAGGTAAAACCACCTTGATAAAAATGCAGAGAAAATAATAATTGTTTTACCGGCTCCTAAAAAACAGCCCCGGCAATTGCCAGGGCCCCAAAATAAGTTTAGTTAATATTTTAGAAAATTATCAAATTAATAACCCCAGCTCTTCATTATTTTTAAATCTTCTTTTGAACATTCCAATGGTGTTTTACCCTGGTAACTTTCCTGTTCAATTATAAACTCTGTAGTACCGCCAGACTTTTTGAAAAGGTCAACTATTTCTTTAACCGGCAAAATTCCTTTTCCTAAAATGGTGCTCTCATACTCACTATCCATCTCTCCTTTTGCTGCTGATTTTATTTCATCCTTTACATGCATACTTTCGAAACGGCCAGGATGCTTTTTCAAAATTTCCAGCGCTCTTCCACCTGCGCCATACATATTGCCTATATCCATTTGTTGTATCACTAATTTTGGATCGGTATGTTCCAGAATGATATCGTAAACCTTCTTACCATTTAAAGTTTCTTTAAATTCAAAATCATGGTTGTGATAGCCGAATTTCATTCCTGATTTTTGACAAAGTTCACCGGATTTATTAAAGATATACAGCATGCCCAACATATCATCGTAATTTTTGCGAAGGCTATCATCCAGCCAGGGGCTTATAACATAGCGCTGTCCAACAATGGCAGCATCTTCCACAGTTTGTTTCCAGGCGTCTGTAAAGTCTTTGGCGGTTTTATCCCAATGGCTACCATTCATTACAGTATGTCCACTGGGCATTTTTAATCCAAGATCGTTCAGCACTTTTTTAAATTCAGTGGCAGAATAACCATAAAATTTCCGGTCAACATAATTGGCATGTTCTACATTTTTATATCCCATTGCTGCCAGTTGTTTCAGTGTTCCCAACGGATCAGTTTTCATGTCATCCCGAACGGAATACAACTGAATACCCAGCGTTGTTGATCCTGCATTTCCGGCAGCAAAAATCTGGTTGGATAAAAACATAGTTCCTGCGAGTGACAGGGAACTTTTTACTAAAAATTTTCTTCTGGAAAGTTTCATTTTTTGTAGATTTTTTTTATGGGAGAAATAAATATTAAAAGGCATTGTTGATATGCGGCTATAAATATATTGATAATAAATGAACCGTCTTTGAATTAACGGGCTAATTTACTTTAATGAAATACTATCACAGCAAATGAAATACTATCACAGCATATGTTTTTTAGATAGTTCCTTAAGAAACCAAATTCAAAAAAATACAAGTACAATCTTTAACATATCCTTTATTCCGCCCAGTATCCCAAACAAATATTTGATACAGAGCAAAAAGCACAATAAATAGAAGTCTGATTTTGAAATTGTTACCTCCTAATTGAAGTTATTACCCATCTGATGTCACTAATTTTTCCCACATTGAATTATGGATTACACAATTTGTATAAAAAACGCATTAAATTTTTTAGTGGTTTGGTTTTTGTCTGCCAGTATGTAAGATTTGGCAATGATAACCTGATCTTACAATTATTAAAATAATAAACAAACAAATTCTTAACAAATCAAAAATTGAATAAAATGAAAAAAGCAATTAGTTTATCCGTAGCGGTTATGCTAGGTGTTGTTGTGTTTGCGCAGGATACTATACCGGGAAAAAATAACCTTGCAAATAGTCGTCGTGCTACTGTTTCTGTTAACAATAGCTTCAATAAAAAAGACTCTTCAGTGTCTGCTGGAAAAAATCAGTGGCCAAATGATTCTACCAACAAGAAAGGATGGCCAAATAATGACAATACTTTACAGCAAAGCAATGCTACGAAAGGTGATAGTTCGATGAACAGTAATGCTCAAAGCTCCAACCGTGATAGTTCTACCGCAACTTATAAAAACAAGAAAAAAAGCAGGACACATCCGCTACATCCAGCAGCAATATGAGTGCTGATAAAAAGGCCAATGGCAGTGAGCTTCTACATCATCCAAAGAAACATTAACGGACAGAGTGATGATGAAAGATGATAAAATGTACATTGTAAAAAAAATGAATCTGCCATTCTTGATAAAAATTATAAACTGCCAAATGGTGTGTTTGTTACCCCGGATGGAAGTGTAAACTATCCTGGTGGTAAAACTGTTAAACTTAAAAACGGGCAGTTTATCGAATTAACGCCTGCAACCAGCAGTAGCACCAGTGCAACTAAAACTACCAGTAACCCTGCTGCTAAAAAAACACCAGGAACTTCTAAGAAAAGCCAGGCAATCCTTAGTCAATAAAGACAGGATAAAGAAAGTTATTTAATTATTTTTTTTACGCTGATTTTGATAAGGATTAAAACATAATGGAGCGGTCTTACTGAATGCTCCATTTTTTTTTACTTTAAACCTTTTAACGAATCCGAATTGTGATAGACCATTCAAAAATATATACACAAAAAACCGGCGTTTAAAAAAACGCCGGCAAAAGTATTTACATTACTTAGCTGCTATACTAAAATGTTATTGCTGATACTTTAAACAAAGGGTTTACCGTGTACCAGGCCATGGCCGGAAAAAAAATCATTGGAACCGCAAGCCCGGGAAAAAGTTCCGGCATCTCAATTTTTAATGGCAATGATATAGAAATTGGTATCATTACGCAGGCAAAAGTTACAATAGAAAATAAAAAATTAAACAATATCTCTCCTTTTGCTTTTAGCAATTTTATTGATACTCCAAACATAATACCCGCTACCATACAACTCATAACATTTAATGCAATTATGCCTGTTGTACTAAGCACACCAGAAAAATTGACTTCTGTTGCAAAAAAATAAATACTGTTGTAAATCAGGCCAGCTATAGACGCCAGTACACCAGCAATAAGGCTTTGGTAAAATATTTTTTTATACATTTGGGATGTAATTTATTTTGTTACCGGTACCACAATTGACACTTTAAATTTTGCACTACCATGTGCAGGTTCTGCCGTGTTTACATTATAATCCATGCGATTTACTTCGAAGCTTCCAGAAAAAACATTGTCTGTAAAAGTAAAAGGAACCGCTATTTCTTTTTGAACACCATGCATGTCAAGCAAACCTTTTGCTTCATATCCTGTGGCGATTTTAGCAATAGAGGAAGAAGTAAATTTTATAACAGGATATTTGGCCGCATCAAGCCATTTGTCACTTTTGGCATGAGTATTTTTCATACCGTTTCCTGTATTTATGGAAACTACATCAAGCGTTACATCAAACTTAGATCCTGCAAGATCCTTATCATCAAAACTGATATTGCCTTTTAATCCCGAAAATTCACCGGATGGATCACCTCCATCAAATTTTACAGAAGAATTGTCTGCAATTTTCCAATCCTGCGATTGTACAAATGTAAATGCTGATCCAAAAAAAATAATAAAGGCAGCAATTGGATAAATCATTTTTTTCATACTGATAAGTTTTTTTGTAATTAAAGTTTTGTTTAGCAAACCTATTTACTTCGATGCAATTTTTATACAAAAATGAGACAAACGGCAAAAAGAATGCGACGAAAATAAAATCTGAAGCCAATTTTTTATTAGATGCGGATGTTTTTTTTTATAAATTGTGTTAACTATTCAGTACCCGTAAAATAATATTATGACTACCACCACTACATTTTTTATTCGGGATTGATAATTTATACTGCTTAAAGTATCATGCAACACATTTTAAAAAATATCCGTGGTTAGTTTTATTTTTCTATATTCATCAACCAATACATAAACACCCGTAAAAAAATGATGATTTGCAAAAAAGCATTTCAGAAAACTGATAACCTCTTTAAGAAAAAGACAAAATATTATCAGTAAATGCTTAATCTAAATTTTACTCCTTTCCCTCAATTGATAACAGATCGTTTGATATTAAGGCAGCTTGTTAAAGAAGATGCCAACCGAATCAGTTGGCTCCGTTCAAACGAAAGTGTAAATAAATTTCTCGACAGGCCGGCATCTTTCAGCATAGAAGAGGCAAAAAGTTTTATTGAAAAAATAGAAACAGGCATAGCAAACAACCAATGGGTTTATTGGGTTATCACTAAAAAAGACAGCAATGATTTAATTGGAACAATTTGTTTCTGGAATATTTCCTAAGAAAATAGCGAGGCTGAAATTGGATACGAATTACATCCGGATTTCCAGAAAAATGGAATTATGCAGGAAGCAATGGCAGTTGTGATAAAATATGGATTTGACACATTGAAACTTGAAACAATTACTGCATTACCCGAACTCAACAACATTCCATCCATCCGCATTTTATTGAAAAATAATTTTCTGTATGATGAAAACCACCAGTTTGCAAGCAGGCAGGAAGCCGCAGGTTTAGCGATCTATTATTTGTTGCCGCATAAAAAATAACTGAAATATATAAATACCTTTTTCGGTTTAGTAACCATAACTATCTGTAAAAGAATAATTATATTTGTAACTGAGTTGCTGCCTTCTAACCATCAATAATTTTTGTTACTTAATTTATTTTATTATCATTAAAATTATCAGGCATGGAAACAGGTATCCCATTTCAAAAAGAAAATACTCCCCAGCCCAAATGGCTTACAATTTTAAGGGTTATGCTCGGTTTAATTATTTTATGGAAAGGTTTTGTATTTTTTAAAGATACTGTTGCAGTAGAAGCAATGTTGAAAACAGGTGGCGTAGAAATTCTTAGCAACAATAGTCAGGTACTGGCTTTCATCATTACCTATTTTAATTTACTGGGAGGTTTTTTTATAATAGCCGGCCTTTTCACCAAGTGGATGTGTATCAGTCAAATCGTTATTTTAATCGGGGCCATATTTTTTGTGAACAGCAGACTGGGTATGAGTTTTTCTAACACAGAGCTGCTGTTATCTGTAACCGTTTTACTATTATCGGTGTTATTTGCAATAAAGGGTAGCGGGGCCATATCTGCAGATGAATTTTTTCGCAGCTATACCAAAGCAGGTGTTGAACCCGGCCATACAGAGAAGTTTTTTGAATGAAATTTATTGAATAATTTTTCAGTAAAGAAAAAAAATCCTGCTATCTTCAATAGATCAGGTAACTTAACTGCGTGTGTAAACATGTACCGTAAAATTGGTTATCTTACTTATAAATAATTATCATGAACAATCCTTTTGAAATTGGTGACGTAGTAGCATTTAAAGCCAATAAAAATATTCAGTTAGTAATTACCGGTATTGGAGCAGATGGTGTAGTGCTGCTTCGTTATTTTGATATCCTTACCAATGATTTTAAAAAAGTAGAAATACCTGCTATATGCTTTATAAAGATTGAACAATAAGCAATCTTTTTAAATTAACATTTTGAAATAGGCGGGTCCATATTTTGTAGGTACTGATTAGTTTCAATAAAATTAAAGACAGTATAGCTGCTAAAGCAAAGAAAGGTTGTAGAGATAGTAATTTTATTACATCTGGCGATTGTTTAAAAAATACCCACTTTAGGGTATTTTTTTTATCCCATTTAGGATTTATTTTTGTATCGGTTTTTCATAGGATATTGGATTTAAACGGGGCTGGATTTCTATCCTGGCCCTTTTTTATTTTTAAGACGCTATAAAACATGTAAAATAAAAGGAACTCCGAAATGACTAATTCAGCAAAATTTATTGAACCCTGTTATTCCATTCTTCTTCCAAAATGCTCATTTCAATAAGGCTCCACCAATTTCCTTTAAAATTTAACACGTCCCTGGTAATCCCTTCAACAATTAAACCCGACTTTTTGTAGCAATTAATTGCGGCAGTATTAAAATCGTACACACCAAGGCTGATGCGATGCAGTTGCAGTTCTTCAAAACCAATTTTTAAAACAGCCTTTACCATTTCCTGGCAACAACCCCTGCCCCTGTTATCATTTCCACCCACAAGTACCCTGCTGATTCTTCCGGATTTATTTTTTTTGCTAATACTACCTAATGAAATATGCCCTACTGTTTTACCGGACCCGGTATCTACAGCCTTATAAATAAATGCATCGGAATTATTGATATCATTTACATCATCAATATACCATTCCAAACTTTTTATAGTAAGCGGGTAATTGAATAATGAACCAGACCAGTTCATTAATAATTCATCATCTTTTATCCAGTCCATCAATTGACCAAAATCATTGCGCCCAAAATATTCTAATACAATCATATTGGTGATGGATTTTACTTTTGTTAAATTGAATTTAACACGAAAGTAAGATAGATTATTTACGGAAAGCGAATGATACTTCATCTAACTATTGGCAGTACACCTGTATTGGCCAGAAGGCCGTTTGGAATACAAACTTTTAAAACACATAGATTGTCTTTAACAGAAATAAGAAATGTAAAGCTTTTAATAAAATATTTAACAAGTTCCTTTGTTTCATAAACTCATTCAACTGTAAAAAACTCTCCTTTTTTTTAATATTCTAAGCCAGCGGGGAAACCAATAAAGGTTTTCCCCGTTAATAATTAAATTCCTTTTAAAACAAAAATTAATCCTGGTTTATAACCTGTTTCCTGGTTACTGCTTACTGATTGAATTTTGGCCTGGTTAGCATCAGCATTTTTTATATTGTCAGAGGTTGTAGTATTGGTATATAAATAACCAATAAATATTGCAGGGATCATTAAAACTAATGCTGCATCGTAGATTGCAAAAATGAACTTTTTCATGACTTTAATTTTTAATTGTTTTAGTTTGATT
>JAYUBR010001182.1:0-3470 GCA_043740775.1 Ferruginibacter sp.
TTTCTTCTTCCATTATGGGTTGTTTTTATAAAAAATATCTATTTGCCTGTTTAAAAATAATAATTGTTCATCGCTTATTTCCGGTGCATCCTGCAACTGATTGACTAGTGTAAAAAGCGCTGTTGTAGTTTCTTTGGGCACATTGCTCTTTCTGCTGAGCGTTGTTATAAACTCATCGTTTACATGGCTGGTATTTAAAAAATATTGCTTGCGGATATGCTCCTGAAAAAACATGATCATTTTACCGGCAATGTTGCTGTTATCTTTTTTTTGTAAATATAACCTGCCTATTGTTTCTGTAAAAGCCACGGAGGTATTGGTATTGGGTGGTATTGTTGTAACTATGCGCTGGCGGCGCTTTCCACCAAATAAAATATATAGCGCCAATAACAATAATACCAGCCAGAAAGCCCCAGCTGTTGCCGGATACTGAAGCAACAACTGAAAGGCATTTTTACTACCGTTTGCAGAAGCGGGATAATTTCTTTTGTTATAATAATCATCCCAGTAAATATGCTCCGGTGTTTTGGCGGTTAAGGTGAAAAGATTTTGCAGGTACAGGTAATTTTTATGCTGCAGTAAAAAATAATTGCTCAATGCTCTTGGTTCACAATGCAGGTAAACTCTGCCTTTGCCGTAAAATATTTCAATAAAATTTGCTTTACCCTTTTCATTGATGCCAAGTACATTGGTAATTCTGGTATCGTATTTATTAAAATAGCCGGCGAATGGTAAATAATAATAAGTATAAGTGGCAGTATCGTAATACATGGCTCTGTCCATTGACACAGAAGTATATTTCATATCTTCGAGATATACAGTTTTTGGAAACGACTGGTCTGCTTTACAACCAAGACTATCCAGTAAACTGCTGTCGATATTTTCACTGCTGATAAATAACGTGTTTCCACGGTCAACATAGTTAAGCATTGCTTTTTGGGCCGCTTCAGAAAGATATAGATTTTTGCTTATTGAAATATACAACGCGGCAGTATCAGAAATATTCTGCCATACAGTTTCGAAATTTTGTTTTTCAGTATGCAAATCATTATGGTAAAATATTTGTTGTAACTGGTTATAAAAAACATATCCACCAAAGGGATTTTTATCTTTTTTAGAAAAAGTTTCTTTTAAAGATGGTAAGGCTTGTTTATTAAAATTACAGGATGCAAATGGCAATGCCATCAATAAAAAAAAGGGATAATATAAAAGAATTAGTTTCAATATTTACAACTGGCTGTTAAACTGTTTAAAATTATTTTGAATTTTTGCAAACAATATTTCATCCAGTTGAAAGCCGCCATACCAGGCATATTCATATTGAAAGGTCAACGCAATAAATTCATTTTTATACGGCCTCGCAAACAACTCCTGTACGTACTGATTATTTGTTTTAGCAGGTGCAAATATTATATCATTTTTAGCCATAAGTTTTTGCAATGTTTGCAGGTAATGGTAACGGATGGCCATGCGGTAATTTTTATCACTAACCGATTGATTGATTAATGAAGTATAATCGGCAGTGGCAAACACTGCTTCGGGTTTTTCTATGATGGCAGTAACATTGCTTATCTTGGTATTGTATTGAAAAAATCCTTCGGTAAAAAAAAGTTTGTATAAAATAAAGCCTGTAAAAAGGCAGGCAAACGTCCAGAAAAAACCTTTAATAATGGGCGAAAAGAAAAACTTTTCCAGCCAGGAAGTATGGACTTTAACGGGAGCAGTGTGTTGTTTTTTTTGTAAGGTAATTAATAAGCTGTCTAAATTTTTTGCATAACCAAAAGCGGGGGATTTTTTTAATGCTTCGGCAGAATCAGCGGCCATTGCAAGCTGTTTATTTTGCGACATGGTTTCGGCTTCATTCTTCGTATTAACCGTTTTAGTCTTCTTCACCTCAACAACCAAAGGCCTTATTGATATTGAATCTGTGGTTATAATGCCCGAATCCCTGTAAACATATTCACTATCCTGCGCCCCGGCTTTCAGGCAACAAAAAATAGTCAGCAACAGCCCCGTTAAAAATTTGATACACTTCATCTTTTTTTTAAAGTCAATTTTTTAAACCTATCTTTTTGAAGTGCATAGTTTCCTTTATGCAGGCGAATGGGGTATATAACAAAGTACCATACAATAAACGACAATGATAAGAAAAGAATAACCCCGCTTACCCAAACAGGCAAACCAAAATTGTTTTCCTTATCAAAAGTATTGCTCATTAAATGCGTTACATAGCTTTCAAAAAAAGCCGCTATAATAAATACAGGTACAAGAATGATCATTACTTTTAAAGCATCTTTAACGCCGCTTTTAAAAGAAGCTCTTCTTGAAAAAGTACCAGGAAAAAGAATGCATTGTGCAATGATGAAACCGGCCGTTGACGCAATTACAAAAGCAAGTATTTCCAGCGTACCATGTACCCATATTACCATTACCGATTTTAGCCCAAGCCCCTTTGCAAAAAACATGTATTGAAAACATCCCAGCATCAATCCGTTTTGCCACATTAAATACAATGTGCCCACACCTGTAAGCAAGCCGCCTGTAACCATCATCAAAGCAACAAAACTATTGTTCATGGCGATGTATACAAACATGGTAAAAGGGTTATCACTTTTATAAACGCCAAACGGATCACCTTTGGCAATGTTGTCTTCAGTGGCATCTACATAACTATCTGATAATACCCCGCGGATAAATGATTCATCTTTTATAGAACCAAATACACCAATTAAAACAAACAGCAAAAAAACAACAAATGTAAACAGTAAAGTTTTGTGGTATTTTTTAAACAGCAGCGGCAATTCATATTTCCAGAAAGTAAAAACACGGTTGTATTTTTCTTTTTTATTCCTGTATATGCTTTGGTAAATACCAGCAGCTATGCCATTGATCCACCTGGTAAGTTTGCTGTTGGGGTAAAATGTTTTTGCGTAAGAAAGATCATCTACCAGCGTAATAAAACGTTCGGCGGTTTCATCCGGATCGTTAGTTTTTGAATGCTGATAGGTATTCCATTTATCAACATTTTTTTTTATAAACATTCCTTCACGCATTTGTTAAAAATAAGAAATTATGTGTGAAAAATAATTATTGTTACAGTATGCCTTATCACTTTTAATAAATGATTAAAAAGTACTCCGGATTTTTTTGGGTTACAATATTGCAATTTTATTTTACTCAATATTTTTTTGTATGTAAAGTTAAATAGGTAATTTGTACCATGTCCGTTATACAAATAGCTACGCCGTTTAATATAGATATAGAATTTGAAATTGCTGAATTTCATAAACGGATACTGGCCTATCTGGTTGATCTTATTTTGCTGATATTGTATATGTTCGGTATGATGTACCTGTTGTTTGGTGGATTTAAAATTGGAGAAGGTGGTATTGGGTTTGCATGGATTGTATTGGTTATTCCAACTATTTTTTATTCGCCTGTAAGCGAAATTTTGCTCAACGGCCAAACTA
>JAYUBR010001183.1:0-3466 GCA_043740775.1 Ferruginibacter sp.
GTTGAGTGGTTAAGGGTGTTTCTTTTTTTGTTGCAATGTTGACAGACCATATGTTATACTGCTTTTTTCTAAAGCCTGTAAAGATCAAATTTTTTCCATCGGGCGACCAGCTATGAAAATAGGAATGGCCCGAATCTTCAGAAGTTATTTTAATGGGATTGTCTGATCCTGAAACGGAAAGTACATATATTGTGGAGGTTCTGTTTGTTCCAATATAATTACTGATGCCAATCATTTTTCCATCAAAAGACAATGCATGGTCGTTATTATTATTCCTTGCAAATCCTGTATTGAGCTTTGTTTCATATTTTGTTTCAAGATCAAATTTATATAATAAGCCCGCTGCGGAATTATAGATCAGTGATTTGCCATTTTTTGTCCAATTGGGTCCCTGGATGGAACCGGTATCTGTATGAATAAATTTTCTTAGTCCTGTTTGTACGTCCATTATTTCCAGGTTACTTCCAATATAATCCCGGTAAGGCCTGAAGTCTTTATTGGCTGGAATTATTATTCTAACGTTACTAAAAACAGCTTTTTCAATTACGGTATCTACATGAGAACAAATAAAAAGACCTGCATACACTTCATCATTCAGGTCCATTTCTTTAGTTACCGTTTTATAATTTTCTCCAAAAACTGCAGCAGAAAAACTGAATACATTTCCTGTTCTTTGAAATAAAATATCAGTGGGATGTGTAGAGGAAACAATAATCTGCCCGGTAGTATCGCCATCAGAAATACGGTACTGCAATGAAGTTAATAATGGTTGTCCGCCATGTACACAAACATCTGCGTAGCGGGAATCTGTGGTGAGTTTATCTCTTGCCATGATGCCTATTTTTCTATGGCCGGCAACGCCATTACCAATAAATTTTATTGTAGCTGATATTATAAAATCTCCTTTTATTTTTTTCCACAAGAAATGAAATTGATCAATGCTTTTCCACATATTGGTTCCGGCGCCTTCCATAATGTATTCCTGAGTTTCGGGGTTATAAGCAACAGCCCCTTTTTTTATTGGGTTGCCGATATCTTCATGATGATCAAACAAACCATGAGCTTGCTGGGAATGGACTGAAAAACACCATCCCAACACAAAACTTATTGTCAACAATATATTTTTCATGCAACTGATTATTATTGTTTCTTTTGAATTATATTTCTTTATTCGCTCTTTCACCATTTACAAATCTCCAAATACCCAATTCGTTCTTGTTTTTTAATTCCAACGGCAGTATTTTCTTAACGGGGGCTTTTTTCGTGGGAACTTGCGGCTATTGTTTATTGTTGTGCGTTTGTGCTGTGACCTCGAAACTGCGATGTTCAAAGTTTGCTTTCCTGGATTTTTAATTAACAAGACTGTTTTTTATTTAAAAGTCAATTTTCAGTTTCGTTTAAGGAAAGCCGTTCATACCGTTCACCCATGAACAAATGCTTATAAAATCCACTTCCTTCTTCTTTCGGCGCATCAATAATAAACCCAGCTTGGTTTTGAAAAACCATGATAAAATCCGAACCGCCAAAAAGAAAATATCCCATCTCATCACCTTTCTTAACTTTTATGCCTCCTTTAATTTTCTCTAAGAAGTTTACAGAACACACAGGTGACATTCCAATCGGTAGCAATGCAGCTGATCCATGTTTTTCTGTTTCTAAAATGATGCAGCCTCTTGTTTCGATAATTTGGTAACCCATTCCTGTTGGGTCGAACAAATATTTTTTCTTATGTGTATCCCATGTAATAAACCCGCCAAAAGTATTTGTTGCAGGTATTAATCTCACTTCTTTTACTACACCGCTTAACGGAAAATGATAGCGGTGATAATCGCCGACATCGAGAAATGTATGAGTGAATGTGCCACCCGAAAATGCATCTTTGTATTTACTGGCTTCGCCAAGCAGCTTTTTTATTGAATGGAGTGTTCCTGATTTTACATTTACTCCCTCTTGCTCAAGAATATTTGAATTATTGTCAATCGCCCATTTTCCTTGCGGTGTGGAATCAGCGGGCGAAACTACAACTGATTCATCTTCGGGTAATGCAACAGGTCTTTTGTCGGGAGATTTGAGTCGTCTTGCAAAAAACTGATTAAATGTCTTCCAGTTTGAAGTGTCTTCATACCAATCATTTTTTAAACCAAATTTATTTTCAGTAAGTGCAAGCTTATAATAATCTTTATTCCATGATTCTTTTGAATCAAGGAATTTGCCCCAGCCTTTATTGAAACTTGTGAGCCATGAACAGAATGGTTCCTCATACTGCAACGAATTATTGTAACCTTTTCCTTCCACCTGGGGCAGTGGAATATCGGTGATAAAAAACAGATATGCCAAACTCTGGTCAATCCTGTTGTATAGTGTTGAATGTTCGGTGTGCCGAACCAAATCCCACGACATGGCAGTTTCCGACCCTGAAATAAATTTGTAAAATTCTTCGAGGTTCTGCACTGGATTGGTGCTTGTATCGGGATTTATTTCATGAGCTTTATTGATTGCTTCAATTAGCAATGATTTTATTTTCGGGTTGCTATCAACAATCCGTATCAGCTCTTTAGTTTTAGCTCCGTAATTATTTTCGTTAGTGGTATTACGGTTGTTGCATGAAATAAAAAGAACTTTAATGGTCAACAATAAAATGGAAATAAGAAGAATAGAATGTTTATTCATATCATATTAAAGTTTGTTCATTTGGAGTTTGTCCTCCTAACCAATGTCGTCAAACAAATATACACACAATGTGAATAGCTAAAATGGTGTACACTTTTTGCTGTTTATTAGCATGCAATTTATACAAGGAAACAACAGAGATCAAACCTGCTTTGCCACGCTGGAGGACCAGGTAGCAAAAGATAATTCCGTAAGGTTCATGGATGCCTTTGTGACAAACTGGAGTTACAAAAGTTAGGTTTCACAACCCACAACCATACATAAAAATGAAGGCCGTCCGCCCTATACACAGGCAGTGCTGTTAAAACGATACCGGTATGGCTATCTTAATAAAATACGCAGCAGCCGCAAGTTGGAAAAAGAATGCCTGCGCAATACAAAACTGCAATTGATGATGCAACACCTACAACCCAACTACCATATCATTGCAAAGCATATTCAAATTATATGTACATTTTTTGAGTGATGCAGGACTGCTGGGTAAAACAACCATTGGCGTAGATGGAAGTAAGTTCAAAGTTGTAAACAGCCGCAAGAATAATTACAATCAAAAAAAGATAGACAAGCACCAGCAGTTTATAATAGATAAAACCACTAAATATTTACAGGAACTCGATAAACTGGATAAACCGGAAAATATTCCTACTGATGACCTGCACCTAAAAAAAGAAAAGATAATCCAGGGGCTTGCCAAATTAAAAGAAAGAACTATAAAATATGATACCTTCAACAGCAATTAAATAGTACCACAATAAACAGATCAGCACAACAGATCCCGACAGCCGCAACATTATTA
>JAYUBR010001184.1:0-3456 GCA_043740775.1 Ferruginibacter sp.
TCTATATGCGGTCAAAGAAAAAACTTGCTGTTCAGCCAGCCTATTAATCATCCGATAAATTTATATTTATGTCAACACAAAACAGACGTGCAGTTATAAAAAACCTGCTGGCAGGTTCAGTAGCTGTAGGTGCGTCTTCTATATTAAATGCGTGCGCTGCAGAAACTAAAAACGATACAGGTGCAATGAAATTAAAAGGCAATATCAATCACTCCGTTTGTCAATGGTGTTATGGTTCTATACCATTGGAAGAGCTATGCCAGGCAGTAAAAGAAATGGGCTTCGGTGCCATTGACCTCATTGGACCAAAAGACTGGCCCATGCTACAGAAATATGGGTTATACAGCTCAATGTGTTACCATGGAGGCAATGTTAGTTTAACCAATGGGTTTAATAACAAAACATACCATGAACAATTGATTAAAGATTATATAGAAGTTATTCCTTTAATGAAGCAGGCAGGGTATAAAGACCTGATTTGTTTCAGCGGAAGCCGCAACGGAATGGATGATGAAACCGGGTTAAAAAATTGTGTGGAAGGCTTGCAGAAAATTTTGCCGCTGGCGGAAAAAAATGGGGTGACCATACAAATGGAATTGCTGAACAGCAAAATAGACCATAAAGATTATATGTGCGATAAATCTGCCTGGGGTGTTGAATTGTGTAAACGCCTTGGAACAGAAAATTTTAAATTGTTGTATGATATTTATCACATGCAGATTGATGAAGGCGATGTAATCCGCACCATACAGAATAACCATCAGTATTTTGGACATTACCATACAGGTGGTGTGCCAGGGAGACATGAAATTGATGAAAGCCAGGAGTTGTATTACCCGGCCATTATGAAAGCCATTGTAGCAACGGGCTTTAAAGGATATACGGCGCAGGAATTTATACCAGTGGCAAAGGAAAATAAAGATAAACTTGCCAGTTTAAAAAAAGCCATCCAGATTTGTGACGTGTAATTGTAGTCCCTTTTGGGATAAAGCTAATAATTCATAACCTGATAATGATTAACTAAATGCCAGATAACACATACGATGCGATAGTGGTAGGTTCGGGAATAAGCGGAGGATGGGCCGCTAAAGAACTTACTGAAAAAGGATTAAAAGTTTTGATGCTGGAACGTGGCCGCGATATTGAACATGTGAAAGATTATGTAAATGCCAATAAAGAAGCATGGGATTATCCACATCGCGGCGAACGCACACAGCAAATGAGTAAGGATTACCCTGTTCTAAAAAGAGACTATCCTTTAAACGAAACCAACCTGGATTATTGGGCAAGCGATAAAGACAGTCCTTATACAGAAATAAAACGTTTCGATTGGTTCAGGGGGTATCATGTTGGCGGAAGATCATTGACGTGGGGCCGCCAAAGTTACCGCTGGAGCGATTTTGACTTTGAAGCCAACCTGAAAGATGGAGTTGCCATTGACTGGCCGGTTCGCTACAAAGACATTGCTCCCTGGTACGATTACGTAGAAAAATTTGCAGGCATAAGTGGGTCAAGAGATGGCTTGCCGCAACTGCCCGACGGACAGTTTATGCCAGCCATGGATATGAATATTGTTGAAAAGGATGTGAGTGCAAGAATGAACAAACATTACAACAGCAACAGAAGAATGATCATTGGCCGTACTGCCAATATAACCGAACCCTTGCCTGGCAGAACCAATTGCCAGTATAGGAATAAATGCTGGCTGGGATGCCCATTTGGCGCATATTTCAGCACGCAATCTTCTACCTTACCAGCGGCACGTGCTACAGGTAAACTTACACTACGTCCCTGGAGTATTGTTACAAAAATTTTATACGATAAAGATAAAAAACGGGCCACCGGTGTGGAAGTACTGGATGCGGAAGATAACAAGACTTACACCTACAATGCAAAAATTATTTTCCTGAATGCTTCTACTTTAAACAGTGCCTGGGTGCTGATGAACTCTGCAACTGATGTTTGGGAAGGTGGACTTGGAAGTAGCAGCGGCGAACTGGGGCATAATGTTATGGATCATCACCTGGGTGTTTACGCAAGCGGTTTAGTAGAAGGTTTTGAAGACAAAACCACTTTTGGCCGCCGTGCAAACGGTATTTATATTCCCCGGTACCGCAATTTATTTGGCGATAAAAGAGATTATCTGCGTGGCTTCGGTTATCAGGGTGGTGCTAGTCGTGATGGATGGGGAAGAAACATTCCTGAATTCAATATCGGTGCCGGTTTTAAAGAAGCATTGACAGAGCCAGGTGCATGGTCAATGGGTATTGGCGGTTTTGGTGAAACACTGCCTTATCATGAAAATAAAATAACGCTGGACAAAACCAAAAAAGATAAATGGGGATTGAATATTCTTGCAATGGATATTGAGTATAAAGAGAACGAAAAGAAGATGCGCATTGACATGCAAAAAGACTCCGAAGAAATGCTCACCATTGCAGGCGTTAAAAATGTAGAAAGTTTTATGGGTGATGGAACCCTTGGCCGTGGTATACACGAAATGGGCTCAGCCCGTATGGGAAGGGATGCTAAAACGTCCGTCCTCAACAGCTTTAACCAGGTATGGGATGCTCCGAATGTATTTGTAACTGATGGTTCTTTCATGGTTTCAGCAGCCTGCCAGAATCCATCCCTTACCTACATGGCTTTTACTGCAAGGGCAGCAGATCATGCCGTAAGTGAATTGAAGAAAATGAACCTGTAGAGAGTTATGAATTATAAGTTATGAGTTATGAGTGAAAGTTGCCGTAGCGCAAGAGTTTAATTAGTGTAACCTGCCTGCCGGCAGGTTAGAAAAAATTAGTGTAATCAAAAATAGTTAGTCTAATCAAAAAAAATAGTTATGCCACAGGATTCAACAAATGTAAACAACAAAGCAGTTACCCAAAATACCTATGATGCAATAGTAGTTGGTTCAGGCATCAGTGGGGGCTGGGCTGCAAAAGAATTGACAGAAAAAGGGTTAAAAGTATTGATGCTGGAAAGAGGCCGTGATATTAAACATGTAAAAGATTATGTAAACGCCACTAAAGAAGCATGGGATTATCCTCACCGGGGCAAACGCACACAGGAAATGATTAAAGAATACCCTGTTCTAAAAAGAGATTATCCTCTAAATGAATCCAATCTTGATTATTGGGCAAGTGATAAAGACAGTCCTTATACAGAAGTAAAACGCTTTGACTGGTTTCGTGGTTACCATATGGGTGGCCGTTCATTAATGTGGGGCCGGCAAAGTTACCGTTTAAGTGATTTTGACTTTGAAGCAAATTTAAAAGACGGCGTTGCGGTAGACTGGCCGGTAAGATATAAGGACATTGCGCCATGGTACGATTATGTAGAGAAATTTGCGGGCATCAGTGGTTCAAGAGATGGCCTTGCACAATTACCAGATGGACAGTTTATGCCTGCTATGGACATGACAATTGTTGAAAAGGATGTAGCTGCAAGAATTAA
>JAYUBR010001185.1:0-3448 GCA_043740775.1 Ferruginibacter sp.
ATTGGATGATCGGCTGATTGTGCATTAAAAACTACCTGCCTTATTTTTCGTTTGGCGTCTTTGGCTGCCATTTGTATAATATCTAAAAACAACTCCGGCTGCACCAGGTTGGTACAACTGGAACTCACTAAAAACCCACCCGGCTTTACTAATTTCATGCCCCGTAAATTAATTTCCTTGTAGCCTGCCACCGCCTTATCAATAGTGCTCCGGTTTTTTGTAAACGAAGGAGGGTCAAGCATTACAACGTCCCATTGCTTTCCTTCCTTACTCCATTCTTTTAAAACATCAAAAGCATTTACACATTCAAACCGACATACATTTTCCAGGTTATTTAATGCCGCATTTTTATTACACATATCAATAGCGCCCTGGGAAATATCTAAGCCCAAAACGCTTTTGGCACCATAGTGGGCTGCCGTTAATTCAAAAGATCCGGTATAACAAAAAGCACCCAAAACATCGGCCCCTTTTACAATGTGCTGAATGGCTAGGCGGTTATCTTGTTGATCTAAAAAATAACCCGTCTTTTGCCCGTTGGCAATATCAATATTCATTTTTATTCCATTTTCATGAATGATGATATTTGTATCAAATGCTACAGATAAAAATCCTTTCTGTTGTTCCATTCCTTCCAGTTCCCGAACCGGTACATCATTACGTTCATAAATACCTTTGGGCGAAAATAATTTTTCAAGTGCATCTACAATGGCCGGTTTCCAGATATCAATGCCCAACGCCAGCGTTTGCACCACAAAATAATCATTGAATTTATCAATGATCAGTTGCGGAAGATCGTCTGCTTCGCCAAAAATCAGGCGGCAGTTTTCAGTATACCCCAATGTTTGGCGATAAGCCCATGCCTGTTTTATTTTATTGTAAAAAAAGGCTTCGTCAATAACAGCATCTTTATCCCTGGTAAGCAACCTTACCATTATTTGCGATTGGGGATTTACATAACCCTTCCCGATAAATTTTTTATCATGTGTAAATACATTCACTATTTCACCTGGTTTGGCAGCCGCATCCAGGGCTTTACCCCGGTTTATTTCATTGGCAAAAACCCATGGGTGACCATTTTCAACCCTGCTACCCACATTTTTATTAAGGAAAAGACTTTTCATGCCGCAAAGGTAACTTTTAACGTGTCCACCTGTTCAAATTTGCAGTAGTGAACTGTTCAATTGCCAATTTGGCTGTAAATGAAGGTTGGCAAAATGTTTGACTATCGTACATTTGCACCCAATTTACAACCGTCATACCTTTGAAAAGAAGAAGGCTTTAATACTATTTTTATGGAACAAAAAATAAAAGGAACGGAAGACGAACAATTCACATCAGAACAAATGCAGGGATTCCAGGATATTAATTCTGATTCAGATATTCCTGGAAACACACATTTAAGCAATGAAGAAGGGGATAATGCGTTAGAAAAAATACAGGCCGAACTGGAAGAGCAAAAAGACAAGTACATCCGTTTGTTTGCTGAATTTGATAACTACAAACGCCGTAGTGCAAAAGAAAGAATTGAACTGATTCAAACTGCCGGCAAAGAAGTAATTACTTCTTTACTGGATGTAGTGGATGATAGTGAAAGAGCTGAAAAACAGTTACAAACCAGTAACGACCTGGAACAGATAAAAAAGGGGGTTGAACTTGTTTTTGGAAAATTGAGAAGTATTTTACAAGTCAAAGGATTGAAAGCCATGGAAAGTATCAATACAAATTTTGATGTTGAAAAACATGAAGCTATTACTGAAATACCTGCCCCAAGCGCAAACCTGAAAGATAAAGTAGTAGATGAAGTACAAAAAGGATATTACCTGAACGACAAGATCATTCGTTTTGCAAAAGTGGTTGTGGGTAAATAATTAGATAATCTGTTGATATGCTAATCAGGAATATTTAATTCCAGGACTTACCTGTTAGCACATTGGCATATTAGCATTTTAGCACATTAATAAGATTATGAAGAAAGATTATTACGAAATATTGGGGATAGCAAAATCTGCATCGCAGGATGAAATAAAAAAAGCGTATCGTAAAGTGGCCATGCAGTTTCATCCCGATCGTAATCCTGGCGATAAAGCATCGGAAGAAAAATTTAAAGAAGCAGCAGAGGCCTACGAAATATTAAGTGACACTGATAAAAGGGCGCAGTACGACCGTTTTGGACACCAGGCATTTAGCGGAGGAGGTCGCAGCAATGGCGGGGGATTTAGTGGTGGAGGAATGAACATGGACGATATTTTTAGCCAGTTTGGAGATATTTTTGGTGACGAAAGTCCGTTCGGCAGTTTCTTTGGAGGCGGTGGGGGCGGTGGACGCCGGTCAGGAGGCGGACGCAGCCACGGAGTAAGAGGTAGTAACCTGCGCATAAAAATAAAACTGAATTACGAAGAAATGGCCAAGGGCGCTTCTAAAACAGTGAAGGTAAAAAAATATATACCCTGCGCTACCTGCAGTGGCAGTGGCGCTAAAGATAAAAACAGCATAGAATCCTGTGGAACCTGCGGTGGTAGCGGACAAGTAAGAAGGGTACAGAATACTTTTTTAGGACAAATGCAAACAGTAACCACCTGCCCAACCTGTAATGGCGAAGGCTCCACCATTGCTAATAAATGTACCAGTTGTAAAGGCGAGGGCCGGGTGTATGGCGAAGAAACCGTTACCATCGAAATTCCTGCAGGTGTGCAGGAAGGTATGCAACTGAGCATGAATGGCAAAGGCAATGCAGGTGAACGCGGTGGTGCAAATGGTGATTTAATTATTCTGATTGAAGAAGAAGCACATGCACAATTACACAGAGACGGATTGAATGTAGCTTTCGATTTACATATTTCTTTTCCTGAAGCGGTTTTTGGAACCAATATAGAAGTTCCTACCATTGATGGAAAGGCAAAAATAAAAATTCCGCCAGGCACACAAAGTGGTAAAATTTTCCGGTTAAAAGGAAAGGGTTTTCCTGCTGTAAACTCTTACGAAAAGGGAGACCAACTGATACATGTAAATGTATGGACACCGCAACATGTTAGCGCCGAAGAAAAAGTGATGCTCGAAAAAATGCAGGAAAGCAAAAATTTTGAACCAAAACCAGAGAAAGGTGATAAATCTTTTTTTGATAAAGTGAGAGAGATGTTTGCTTAATATTTAATCTTCATTCTTTTTTTTATATAGATTTTCTTAGCCATTGCAATCAGTTGTATAAACTGTTTTTGAAGGTAGTTGTCAGGGTTATAAGCGCCCATGGCAATTCTTTCGGTTTCGGCCCAGTCAGATACCGGGAAATATTTTGATCGCCTTAGCTTCATACCAAACATGGCAATGGCCGCACCCAGTTGATATTCCTTATCAATGTTATTAAAAGAAAGATAGTTAGCAAGGCAATTATAGTTCAGCTCCCTTCTTACTTTAGTGGCAGGCAAAGTAAATTTTAAGGAGACGTTTG
>JAYUBR010001186.1:0-3444 GCA_043740775.1 Ferruginibacter sp.
AAAATCATTTATAAATTCAATCCTACTCTTCTTCCTTTTGAGAAGATGTCGGGACTTTTACTTCTGCTGCCAATATGCTTTTTCCTTCTAACTGTTCTACGTTTCTTGCCACACTTAAAATGATACCGATGGATAAACAGGTGAACAGAAAACTGCTTCCCCCCATACTTACCAGCGGTAACGTAACCCCCGTATTTGGAAACACATTTACGTTTACGCCCATATTGGCGATGGCTTGTATCACCAGTGTAAAACTCAGTGCCAGCGCAAGGAATGCTCCAAATGCAAAAGGACATTTTCGGTACAACCTGATGCACCGGTACAAAAACAACAGGTAAATAAATACAATGAATGTTCCACCCAGCAAACCATACTCTTCTAAAATAATAGCGAAAATAAAATCGCTGTACGAGTGTGGTAAAAAATTTCTTGCACTGCTGTTACCGGGACCAACCCCAAACCATCCGCCGTTGGCAATGGCAATTTTTGCCTGGTTAATCTGGTACGATTTTTCATTGTCATCTTCCTTATGGCTGTACATGAAAGTTTGTATACGTCCTATCCAGGTGGGCACACGGCCTGCTGAAAAAATCGCTGGCAGGTCTTTTGTTTTGTGCTCTTCCTTATCATAATATTTTACCGCAATGGTTAATAAAATCATCACCGGTATCATTGCAATAGCGATGGTTAATAAAATATGTTTGGTACTGATGCGTCCAATAAACATCAGTAATAAACTGGTGGCAGCAACCAATATTGCCGTGGATAAATTGGCGGGTGCTATCAGTAAACAAATAATGGCAACCGGAATAATGATGGGCAAAAATCCTTTCTTAAAATCTTTTATTACCTGTTGCTTTCGGCTCAACTGACGACTCATGTACATGAAGAGCGCCAGCTTTGCAAGGTCAGATGTTTGAAACGTCATATTGATGACGGGCAGTTTTATCCAGCGGCTGCCTTCATTTAACCGGGTACCAAAAAAGAAAGTATAAATCAGCAATGGAATGGCGATCAAAAATAAAATGAGCGCTATCCTTGAATAGATGGTATAATTTACCCGGTGAGCAAAATAAATAATAATAACACCGAGAATGATGAATGCAAACTGCTTAAACAAAAAGCTTTCGGTGCTTTTACTATATTTATATGCCAGCGATCCGGTGCTGCTGTATACTACCAGCAAACTTACCAGTGTAAGAATAATTACGATGGCCCATATCACCCTGTCGCCTTTGGTTTTGCTAACCAAATTGCCGCCCATGTTGCTGATGTTGGGTGTAAAAAATTCTTTTATGTTGATGTTATCTGCCATTCTTTAATTCCTTATGGAGGGAATTTTATTTTTATATTCGTTCGTTATTTAATTTTTTTATCAAAGCTTATTCTCAGCCGCCGTCAGGGTTTTGCAACCGCTGACAGGGCAGTTTACAAATTCTTAACTGCACGTTTAAACTGGTTACCCCTGTCTTCGTAATTATCAAACAAATCAAAACTTGCACAGGCAGGGCTCAGCAAAACAACATCGCCCTTTGCTGCAAAATGAAATGCAGCCTGTACGGCTTCTTCCGCAGTAGCAGTGTCAACCATTGAAGAAACAATATCTTCAAATGCCGCATGAATTTTACGGTTATCAATGCCCATGCAAACAATTGCTTTTACTTTTTCTGTTACCATTTCTTTCATGGCCGAATAGTCGTTGCCTTTATCAACACCACCTAAAATTAAAATGGTGGGCTTTTCCATACTCTCCAGGGCAAACCAGGTACTGTTTACATTGGTGGCCTTACTGTCGTTAATAAACTCAACCCCCTTAATGGTAACCACAGGTTCCATGCGGTGTTCAAGGGTTTCAAAAGTTTGCAGTGCTTCCCTTATTTTTTCTTTCCTGATATCCACCGCTGTTGCGGCCAAACTTGCAGCCATACTGTTATATTGATTGTGTTTTCCCTTCATCTTAAAGTCATCAATGCTCATTTGCATTTCTTCGCTTTTCCATTTCAGGTGCATTTTTGCGTTGGCCAGGTATGCTCCCTGTGGTAATTCTTTGCTCATGGTGATGGGATATAAGGTTGATTTAATATTGTACTTCTTAATATTTCTACTGGTGGTTTCATCATCCAGGCAATAGATAAATACATCTTCTGCCTGTTGGTTTTCTGCTATGCGAAACTTACTGTCTATATAATTTTGAATGTTATAATTGTACCTGTCGAGATGATCTTCGGTGATGTTGGTTAACACCGCTACATCGGGCCGAAAGGTTTTTATATCATCCAATTGAAAAGAACTTATTTCCACTACATACAATGGTTTGGGATTTTCAGCCACCTGCTTTGCAAAAGAATAACCGATATTGCCCACCATGGCACAATCCTTACCACCCAATTGGCACATGTGATAAATTAATGCGGTGGTGGTGGTTTTTCCATTGCTGCCGGTGATGGCAATTATTTTGCTGTTGCCTTTGTAGCGGTAAGCAAATTCAATTTCGCTGATTACAGGAATTCCTTTTGATCTTATCTTTTTTACCAGTTCATTTTTTTCGGTAATGCCCGGGCTTTTAATCACTTCATCTGCGACTAAAATTTTATTTTCTGAATGTTGTGCTTCTTCAAAAACAATACTGCTTTGCTGCAATGCGGTTTTGTATACATCTTTAATAGGGCCGCCATCGCTTACAAATACATCATACCCCTGCTGCTTTGCCAGCAAAGCAGCGCCAACACCGCTTTCACCGGCACCCAATATCACCAGTTTTTTTAAGCTGTTGTCTGTACCTGGCACTTTACCGGCAGGTATGTTTGCAGTTGCATTCATATTTTAATTAAAAATAAATGATCCTTTATTAAAAGACTTTTAATAAAATAGTTCTTCAACAGCAACAAATCTAACAGACAGTTATGCTGCTGATTTTAGTTGTTGTAATTGTAAAAAAGGTTTTTCAACAGCAAAGAATTTAACAGGTTCTTTTCAGTTGTGCATTGCCAGGGCAATAAAAATTGATCTTCAACAGCATTAAATTTGACAGACAGTTGTTCTGCTAATTTCAGTTGTTGTAAATTTTAAAATGGTTCTTCAACAGCATAGAACTTAATGGGCTGATGGTTTAATTAATTTTCATAATTCAGGATCTGTTAACTGAAAAACGTGAATTGCATTTAACTCAATTCGATATCCGGGTTTTTCTAAGAAAAAAATTTACCTCAATTTTAATGTTCCTATTGCTACTACCACACTTAATATTGTTATAATCCAAAAACGAACGGCTATCTTACTTTCGTGATAACCCAGTTTTTGATAATGATGATGCAGCGGGCTCATTAAAAAAACACGCCTGCCTTCGCCATATTTCCTTTTGGTATATTTAAACCAACTCACCTGTATTAGCACACTTAAATTTTCTACCAAAAACACAAAGCAAAAAAATGGTATTAATAATTC
>JAYUBR010001187.1:0-3439 GCA_043740775.1 Ferruginibacter sp.
GCATACAGCATGGCCTTGCCGGTATTGGCCACGTCATCAATCAGCAAAATAATTTTTCCGTTAAAGTCAATGGCAGGTTCAATTACAATGGTGGATGGATTTTTTTTATCCATTATCAAAGCAGTAACAATTACCTCGCCTTTAAAAACTTCCTGTAAATAATGACTGATCTTGTGGGCAATAACGAGCCCGCTGTCTTTAATCCCCACCAGCACTAATTGCTGCTCGCCATAATTGCGTTCTGCCACTTCCAGCGCCATACGGCGGATTTTTTTTTCGGCTGTTTCTTTTGTAAGGATATATTTTTTATTTGCCATGCTGATACCTCATTTGTATTGTACGAAAGTATAGCAATAATCAATAATTACACATAATAAAGTATTGAGGATTTTATAAATCATGTTCCTCACCCAGAACAAAAAAGAGAGGTGCTTGTAAAAAGGTAAATATTTAGGTTGTTGTATCTTACGAAAGAAATGAAAAGAAAGAAGATTGCATGCTATTTAATAAATATACCACTTACCTATTTCGGTATCGTTTTGTTTGGCTGGTTTTCTTACTTCGTATAGGAGGTAATCCTACATTTATAATTCCTTTTACTACTCTTTTAATTGTTTTCTATTTCTTGTATGCTCCAATATCCGCAGGGGTTTTACACGCATTTAAAATATTTAGTTTTGAAACGTATTTATGGATACTCCTTGAAAGTGCTATTATTTACATTATTATTTGGAGTTTAGCTTGCTGATGTATTAACCAATTTAAAACCTATGACACTACACATAATTAGTGTAGTTGGTTTTTGATAATTACCTTAGCCTTATAAATAAAAGCCATGCATGTTGTTCCACAAATTATTTTTATAGCAATACTTGCATCAGCCGTTTGGTTGTTTACAAAAAACATTTTGCAAATACGCCGTAATATTTTTTTAGGCGTTGCCGAACAACTGAACGATAATAAACCGCAACGTTGGAGAAACCTGTTGCTGTTGGCTTTGGGGCAAAAAAAAATGTTTAAAAACCCCTTGGTAGCAGTGATGCACCTGGTGATCTATGCCGGTTTTATCATCATCAACCTCGAGGTGCTGGAGATTGTTTTGGATGGCATTTTTGGAACGCACCGTTTGTTCTTTCCTTTCCTCGGCAGCTTCTATACTTTCCTCATTAACTTTTTTGAAATACTCGCCTTGGGTGTTATTATTGTTTGTGTGGCATTCCTCAGCCGCAGAAATATTTTAAAACTACAACGTTTTATCAGCAAAGATTTAAACGGCTGGCCACGCAGCGATGCCAACTATATCCTCTTCGCCGAAATCATTTTGATGAGTTTATTCCTCACCATGAACGCCACAGACCGGGCATTGCAACTACAGGGCAGTGAGCATTACCACAACACCGGCAGCTTTGTTTTCTCCGGTTTGCTGGCACCCATCTTCAACGGTTTTTCTACAACCACTTTAATGGGCATTGAAAGAACCTGCTGGTGGACACACATCATTGGCATACTCGCTTTTTTAAATTATTTGCCGTACAGCAAACACCTGCACATTGTGCTGGCCTTTCCCAATGCGTATTATGCAAGGCTGCCGTTGTTGGGTAAAATGACCAACATGCCCAGCGTACAAAACGAAGTAAAATACATGATGCAGCCCGAACTGGCCCCCACCGACGGCAACGCACAAACGCCCACCTTTGGCGCCAAAGATGTGCAGGACCTAAGCTGGAAAAATTTATTAGATGCCTACAGTTGTACCGAGTGTGGCCGTTGCAGTGCAGCCTGCCCCGCCAACATTACCGGCAAATTATTGAGCCCCCGAAAAATAATGATGGATACCCGTGACCGCTTAACAGAAGTAGGCAAAAACATCGCTGCCAACAAGGCCTTTAAACCCGATGGAAAGACGCTGGTGAAAGATTATATTTCAGTAGAAGAACTGCGGGCCTGCACCACCTGCAATGCCTGTGTGGAAGCCTGTCCCGTAAGCATCAGCCCCTTAGATATTATTGTACAATTGCGCCGCTCACTCATCATGGAAGACAGCAATGCCCCCCAGGAATGGAACACCATGTTTGGCAATATAGAGAACAATTTTGCCCCCTGGAAATTCAGCCCCGAAGACCGGGATAAATGGGTGGAAGATCTGGCATAAAGGCTGGCCGTTGTAACTATTTTTTGTACGAAGAAAAATTGTTGTCCGGACTAAGAAGCAATGTGGATCATCGTTGCATCGTCCTCTTTTGCTTTTTTTAGCTTTGCTGAACACTTTTTAAATTCAATAGTATTAAGACTTTCTTTAGGGTTTAAAATGCAAGCATGATATCTTTAACAGAACAAGACTACCATTTCCAGCCCAGCTTCCATCTGTAGGGAAAAAAATTAATTTTATAATTTATTAATGGACCTTCCAATAACAACCCACCAGTAAATCTTTCTCCAGCATACCTATGCCTTCGAAATTTGATTGACCATTTTCTTTTCTATCTGACCATCTTAAATTATACACTTCTTGATTATCCTGATGTGTAGTAATTTCTAATTCTATTCTAATTATGGCTGTAGTATTTTCCTCTAGCCAAATCGTTTCAAACAAACCTAAAAAATTATCTACTGCAGATTTATTTCCTTTTAAAAGTGCAGATTTCGCCCTTGTTGGTGTTCCCCTACTCAACCTAAACACAACATCAAATTCCGTGAGCCGTCGTTGTGTCTTGTTGACCAACGACCGAAGCGAACGCCAGTAAATGGTTTGTAGTTAGTGCATACCCAAACTTCATATTTATTACCCACTGGCGCAGGTTTCTGACCTGTTGACCTACGTTACTAATCCACATTAGTTTAGTAATTCTAAAATAATTAAATCAATATTACTTTCGCATTAAGCAAAAAAACTTTAATTTAAGTAGAATTCCTTTTTAACTAATTTCAGATAAGATGAAAAATTTACCTAAAGCTGTAAACAAATATATGGTAGGAAAATATCCGGTTTTAACTTGTGCCGGTGGTGGCTATTTCTATGACGAGGTATTGGAATATAGAGTTTGGGTACATCCCAAAAAAGGCAAGAGTGATTATTTTTCCCCTTTCGAAGACTACGAAAGGGCATTGGATTTTTCGACATCCACTACTGGTGCCGAACCGCCATTAGTCTTAATATTGCAAGGTGAACACGTAAATGAACGTGAACCCGGAATATTTATTCACGTTAAAAAGGACAGGCTTACAGAGTGGAATGTTGAATGGCTAAAAGGTCATAAAAGGAAAAAGAATTCTATTGATAACTTTCTTAAAAAGCACAAAAAAAATACATGTTAGTTACTGATTCAATCACCAGACTTATCCATCTCTGCGAAATAATTCCACCCCTCTTATCAAAAATTGAGAACCCCGCATTTTCAATAAAACCGGCACCAGACAAATGGAGTAAAAAACAAATCAT
>JAYUBR010001188.1:0-3437 GCA_043740775.1 Ferruginibacter sp.
AGATAAGATTGAAATTACTGCACTAACAGAAAACGCATTTTATTATTTTGATAAAGCAGCATTGGGGCATAAACTTATTTTGATTGAAGACCTTGACGGGATATTATCAGCACTCTATCCATTGAGAGAATTACAAAGCAAACAACGCATCAGCAAAACGGTAACCATCAAAGACAAGAACGGCAACACAAAAACAATCCATTTAAAAGTGTACGGCCCTGTTTGTATTGCAGGTTGCACCACCAAAGAAAGTTTGTATGAAGATAATGCCAACAGGTGTTTTTTAATCTACTTAGACGAGAGCCAGGAACAGGACGAAAGGATAATGGACTATCAAAGAAAAATCAGTGCAGGTAAAATAAATACAACCGATGAAATGCAAGCCAGACAGTTATTGCAGAACGTACAAAAAATATTGCAACCCATTACCGTAATCAATCCCTATGCAGAATTATTGCAGATACCAAAGGAAGTTTTTAAACAACGCAGAAGCAATGCCCACTACTTAGCATTTATAGAAGTGATAACATTTTATAACCAGTACCAAAGAAGATGGACGGATGGCGACAGTGGCGAAATCATTTACGAACCCGGCGGAACTGTTCCACCATCAGGCGGCAAAGCTTTTATTGAAACAACGATTGAAGATATAGAAGAAGCCAACGGGTTAATGAAAGAAATCTTATTGCGTAAATCCGATGAACTGAATGGAGCATGTAGAAATTATTTTGAAGAGTTGAAACAATGGTTAGAAAAGAACAAACAGAGCAGCTTTACAAATACATCCATCCGCAATCAATTAAGAATACCCATCAGCAGTGTTAAAAGATACCATACGGCTCTTTTATCAGCAGGGTTGATAAGAAGGATAGAAAACCGAAATACGAATGCCTATCTCTTTGAAATCATCAGCAAGCAAGAATACATACAATTACAAAACAGTATCGGTACTGCATTAGATGAAGCATTGCAAAAAGTGAAACAAGAGCCCAACAGCCCAACATCAGCCCAAAGTAAAAGTGAGCCGAGAAAACGTAAGCAAATCAAACAATTAGAAGAACAGCCCACCGAAGTTTAGAAACACATACCGCAACAAAATTTTATCCAGAGCAAAGCGAAGGAACTCAAACAAAAAATTACGATGAAACAATTAACGCTGCAAAGTGAAGCGTACCGCTACATTATTGCCTCATTTAAAGAATGGTTACAAACAATTGGTTACAGTGAACAGACCGTTTACCAGTTACCGAACTACATACAAGAATTTTTATTTTATGCTGAAAGTAAAGGCTATGCAGGATTGTGGCAAATCAATAACGACTTAATCAAAGAACATTATTACAAATTAAAATTACGAACCAATACAAGGAAGGGCGGCGGCTTAAGCAACAGTTATTTAAACAAACATCTGCAAGCGTTTGAAAAGTTTAGTGATTACCTGCGGCAGAATGGAAGATTATTATTGCCGAAGCTTGACATACAAACCGAAGAAAATAATAGTGAAGTAACCGACATACTCACACAGGAAGAAATAAAGCTGCTGTATAAAATAACGAGTCTGCCATACGAACCAAAGAAGAATGATAAAGGTATTGTTTACCACGAAGCCATGCAGTTACGAGACAGGGCAATGCTAAGTATTTTTTACGGCTGTGCTTTACGAAGGAATGAAGCCTACTGTTTAGAAATAAACGACATCGTTTTTGAAAAATCAGTATTGCATGTAAGGAAAGGGAAAGGTTATAAAGAAAGGATGGTGCCGATAACAAAGCAAAGTTTAGAACACTTACAAAATTATTTATACGATGCCCGGCCATACTTCTGCAATGATAAGAACGAAGCATTTTTTGTAACACACTATGGCAAAAGATTAGGCGGCACAATGATGTTAAGAAGATTGCAGCAACTCATACAGCTTACAGGCAATGCAACCTTACAAAACAAAGACATCCATCTGCACACATTGCGGCACTCAATAGCAACACATCTTTTACAAAACGGGATGAAGTTAGAAAGGATAAAAGAATTTTTAGGACACAGCAGTTTAGAAAGCACACAGATATACACACATTTTTTAGAAACCGAAAATCAAAAAGAATATGAATACAAATTATGAAAAGTTCAGCGAATGGCTGACACTAAAAGGATATAGCAAAGGCACAATCGGAACAGCTTCATTATCTGTAAAATACTTTGCTGTATGGGCAGAGCAGGAAAATATACCAGAATGGGAAGAAGTAAGTTACAGCGATGCAATGGGTTTTATGAAATGGTGCAGCAGCAGGAATGTATCACAGAAAACGATAGCCCATTACCTGATACATGTGAGGCACTTCTATAATTTTTTAATCAGCGAGGGAACAACAAAAGAAAACCCGGTTGCACACATTAAAGTACAGGGCATCAAAAGAAGAATGTATTATGATTTACTAAGCACAGAACAATTACAGGAACTCTACAACCTTTATCCAACAACTATTACAGCAGCAGCAGGAAAAATAATCCCACCACAGGAAAAAAATATCATCAGCCGAAAAAGAAACAAAGTAATACTGAGCTTGCTTATACATCAGGCGTTAAGAGTTGAAGAAGTTGCAGCAATCAGGTTACAGGATTTACAGTTGAGGGAAGGTAAAATAACTATCCATGCACAAAGAAGAATAGCAGCCAGGATAATGACATTGGAAAGCCACCAGGTTTACGAGTTGATGGATTACATACATGAAATAAGAAAAGAATTTTTGCAAATAAATGGCACAACGGATAAACTGTTTTTGCAACGGGACAAGGGAGAACATTTTTACAGCATTACCCAAATGATGTTAAGACATTTACGAAAAATCAACAGCAGGGTAAAAAACTTTGAGCAGATACGGACATCAGTAATAACACAATGGCTGAAACAATACGACCTAAGAAAAGTACAATACTTGGCAGGACATAAATATGTAAGTTCAACAGAAGCCTACAAAGAAAATATTATTGACGAGTTGCAGGACGATGTAACAAAATATCATCCGTTGTAAAAACGAAACCCGAAAGCCCACCGCACCGGCACGGCTAAGGCTTGAGCCAACACACAGAAGCCAGCACACACAAGCCTTATGCGGTGGTGCAGGCAGTTTTTTTTGTCATGGTTTTTGCAGCCAACACACTTGCACTACTTTATTTTTTTGCAAATGAAATCTGTTGTTGATAAAATGTATTTGCAAAAAAATAAACAAGCGCAGCCAACGCCACGAAGCAAAAACCCACGCCAAAAAAAACTGTCTGAAGCTAAATAACATAATGCAAGTTATAAGTCCGCTACGCATTTTTTTTACCCATGCTCATGCAAGCATCCAAACGCCACGAAAAAAAATCTTATAACTGGCATTATATTAAATAGCCACCACCGCATTGCAATAAAAAAAATAATCCCACCCCAAGCAGCCATG
>JAYUBR010001189.1:0-11045 GCA_043740775.1 Ferruginibacter sp.
AGAGTAATAAAAATGAATAACCAATGGAGCAAAATTATTCAGCTAATCAAAACTAATTTTAAGACCGCAGCTTAATATGCGACATTTTGGAATGCACCCAATGCATGTGCGGCTATCACAAAAAAAAGCTGTATCATTAATTATGAAAAAAATTTTTGTTTCCCTGCTACTGATAAGTCTTTATACCAATGCCACTGCGCAACAATACAAGAAGCTGCATTTTGATGCCATCCTTATTGATACACACAACGACATTCCATCAACGGCTATTGAAAAAGGCGTAAGCTTCGACCAGGATTTGGGCACCAAAACAAATTCAGACCTGCACCGGATGCAGCAGGGCGGTGTGGATGCACAGGTATTTTCCATCTGGTGCGATGGCAACAAACCAAACCCCTATGCATGGGCCAACAGGGAGATGGATACGGTGATGGCATGGACCAACCGCAACCCGAAAGAAATGATGCAGGCCTTTACCACAGCGGATATCATGGCAGCAGTGAAACAAAAAAAACTGGCCGTTTTGTTTGGAGTGGAAGGCGGCCACATGATAGAAAATGATTTGAACAAGCTGGATGCATTGTATAAAAGAGGCGCCAAGTATATGACCCTTACCTGGAACAATTCCACCGACTGGGCTACTTCGGCACTGGATGAAACCACTAAAGCAGATTCACTTAAACATAAGGGGTTGACGGATTTTGGACGGCAGGTAGTGAAACGCATGAACGCCCTGGGCATGATGGTAGATTTGTCCCATGTGGGCGAACAAACCTTTTGGGATGCTATCAGTACTACCACAAAACCGGTAATTGTTTCGCACAGTTGCGTGTATGCGCTTTGCCCGTTTAGAAGAAATTTAAAAGACGATCAGATAAAAGCCGTAGGTAAAAATGGCGGTGTAATTCATGTAAATTTTTACAGTGGTTTTTTAGACAGTACCTATGAAAGGCGAACTGCCCTGTTCAATGCACAACACAAAACAGAAATAGATTCCCTGTTAAAAATAAATCCGGAGCCTTACTTTGCAGACAAATTCATGTTTGACAAATATCCTGCAGAAGTAGCAGCCATGCGGCCCCCGCTCTCTTTACTGATAGACCACATTGATTATATTGTAAAACTCATCGGCGTGGATCATGTTGGGCTGGGCAGCGATTTTGATGGGGTAAACAGTTTACCGCAGCAATTAGACGACGTAACCACCTTCCCTCTTATCACCAAAGCCTTGCTGGAACGAGGGTACAACGAAAAAGACATCCGGAAAATTTCAGGCGGTAATTTTTTACGGATATTAAAAGCAAATTCGCAATAGTTAATTATCTTTCAGTACTATCCAATTCTTTGCATTTCCCCCTGATCTTTCGTTTCAGTAACTGGTGGCATGAACAGCAATTGCTTTTTACAGGATCATATTCCTGAGAACTATTTAATGCCCTCAATTGACAGCGACATTTAAAAACACATGGCTGAAGAAAGTATTTTATCTGATGAAGAAATTACTTTCAATATTGCTTCTGTAAAGTTTCGCTTTGCTCATATTCAGTTACTCAATAAAAGATATAATTTAAACCAATGACTAACAAAACAAGGCAACGCCTAATTAAAATGCTGATGTATGTGCTGGCAGGTTTTACCATTGCTTTTTTCTGGCATAAAGTGAAAAAATAAATTATGGACACAACAGACAATGTACCCGGGGCACCGGAATTGAATGACAAAATCATTGCAGATATTTCGTTGCCGGACTCGAACGAAAATCAGCCATCAGATATCAATACATCAGACATAAAAATTATGGAAGTACACCATCACCCCGAAATGGAGAAGAAAGGATTGAAAGAATATTTGCTGGAAGGCCTGATGATATTCCTTGCTGTAAGCATGGGCTTTTTAGCAGAAAATTTACGGGAGCATATAACCGATAACCGGAGAATTCAGGAGTACATGCAATCTATGACCGCCGACCTGCTGGGTGATGTTGAAATGTATAAATCGGCCAGTATTTTTAATTTAAACCACTGCAAAATGATTGACACCATCATTACATCGCTGCAGCTAAAGAAAAATAATACCGCCGAAGTATATAGCCTGGCAAGACAACTAACGATGGGCTCCAGCGTGATATCGCCCGATACAAAAACCTTTGAACAAATGAAAAGCAGCGGCAGTATGAGGCTTATCAAAAAACAAGCACTTGCCGATAGCATTGGCTCTTATTACCAATGGGTAAAAAAATTCGATTACTGGTCAGAGCTGCAACGGCAGCGCATTAACGATGTTATTAATACAAATGACAAACTATTTGATGCAAACGCTTTTTTTTCGATTCTAAAAAACATGCAAAATGAAAAAGGCAGCAACCTGGATGTTACCCAAACAAACCCCACTTTAATTACTTCCGACCCACAGCTAATTAATGCGGTGATTATGCGTCACCAATATTATTATGGTATACTACGGCTGATGAACCAGCGTTCGGCGCTTGCTACCGAACAGGCAGCCAAACTGATAGCATTTATAAAAAAAGAATACCAGTTGAAAGATGAGTGAGGAACAAAACCAACCAGAAAGCTCAACACCCGCTAATGAAAATAGGCGGGCGCAAACTGCCGCCGGAGAGGCGATGCCCGAAACGACCTTTTTGGATGCGATTGCTGCAGCAACGGAATCAACAATTCAACCACCAGCCAACAATATACCACACATCCAAAATATGGAAGTACCTCATCATCCCGAAGTAGAAAAAAAAGGATTAAAAGAATACCTGCTGGAAGGCCTTATGATATTTGTGGCAGTCATAATGGGTTTTATTGCAGAAACCATCCGGGAAGAAATTTCGGAACACCTCCGGCCAGAAGCATTCGCCGCATCTGTGCTTACAGACCTGAAAGCAGATACCGCCGAACTAAAAGACTATGAAGTTTACATGGCCTACGACGTTCATAACCTTGATACATTAATGGATATGCTTTCCACAACAGCCCCGGCAAATATACCACCGGGAAAGTTATACTGGTATGGGCTATGGGGCGGAGCCCGCCGTTTGCTGGTGCCAAACGATGCCACTTTTCAACAAATGAGAAGCTCTGGTTCGCTAAGATATTTCATCAACAATGCGCTCTTAAATAAAGTATCCCAATACGACCAGAACTGGCATAAATGGCAGGCTACTGAAGATTTAAACCGGTCTTTGTATGTTGAAGTAAGAAAAGCAAGATCTCAAATATTCGATTTTAAATACAATACCATTGCAAACAATATTTCCGTAGCCAATACCAAAATCGTTCATCGCCAAAGTATCCACTCTTTTATTAAAACCAACCCTCCGTTGTTAAGTTACGACAAGACCGTGTTTAATGAATATATAGAATTGGTAAGGTCAATATTTTTGTCTAATACGCTAACAAGTGCAGATAGTTTATAAAGCCACGCCACTGAATTGATTGATGTTTTAAAAAAAGAGTACAAGCTGGAAAATGAGTGAATAAAGCAGACAGCCGAAGGCAAAAAGCTGAAAGCTAAAATACTAACACATGGAAAATTAACAATCACTATAACATGAAAAAACTACTGCTGATTTTGTTGTTGCCTGCACAGTTGCTGGCGCAAAACACTGCATTCAGGGCTTTTAAGCATTATCCATTTACAACTGAACTGTGTTCATCTGCACAAGGCGCAGCCATTGCATGGGCTATGGATGAAGAAGGAAAAAGAAATGTGTATGTAGCAGACGGGGCAGATTTTAAACCAAGAAAACTCACCAATTTCTCTGTAAACGAAGGCCAGGAAATTACCAGTCTTTCCATTTCCAACGGCAGTAAATGGGTGGTATATGTTCGGGGTGGCGACCATGGTTCCAACTGGAACGGCGGTTTGCCTGTTGACCCTTCGTTCAGTACCGATCCTTTTAAAGTACAGGTGGCAAGCATCCCATTTGCCGGTGGTGAAACAAAATATCTATCCGAAGGAGATGACCCCGTGGTATCGCCGGATGGCAAAGAAGTTGCTTTTATAAAGGGCGGCCAGGTGTGGAGCAGCCCTGTTGACGGCGCTGCGCCTGCGAAAAATTTATTTACTGCACGGGGCACAATGAGTTCACTGCAATGGTCGCCTGATGGCAATCGTTTATTGTTCACGTCTTCCAGGGTCGATCATTCCATCATTGGAATATATACCAAAGGCGCTGCTACCTTAAAATGGATAGCGCCTTCTTTTAGCTACGATGATGTTCCGCAATGGTCGCAGGATGGAAGCAAAATTGTTTTTGTAAGAATGCCGGGGGCGGGCGGGGCGCCGGATTCGTTGCTGGTAAGAAAACATATTCTGTGGAGCATTTATGTTGCAGATACTACCGGCGACAAAGCAACTTTGTTGTGGAAAGCTCCTGCCACTCTACGGGGCTCATTTCCTACAACACATGGCCAGGCAAATTTACATTGGGCCGCCAATAACAGCATTGTCTTTTTATCTTACCAGGATGGATGGCCACACCTTTACTCCATCAATGCCGGCGGTGGCAAACAAACACTGCTTACACCCGGCAACTTTATGTGCGAACACATTCAGTTAAGTGCCGATAAAAAATACCTTAGCTTCAGCGCCAACACCGGCAACGATGCCAAAGACATTGAACGGAGACATGTGGCTGTGGTAAGCGTTGACAAGGCAGATATGCAGGTACTAACACCTGGCACCGGACTGGAATGGGCACCCGTAATAACAGGCGATGGCAATACACTTGCCTTCATAAGCGCTACGGCGCAAAGGCCGCCACTGCCCGCAGTAATGAAATGGAAAGACACGGATAAAAAAACAACAGTGTTGTGTACAGACCTTATCCCTGCTGATTTTCCGCAAGCCAGATTGGTAACGCCGAAGCAGGTAATTTTTAAATCGCCTGATGGGTTTATTATACACGCCGACCTGTTTGAACCTGTGGGTGGCGTAGCCAAAAAACCGGCGATTGTATACATTCATGGTGGCCCGCCACGGCAAATGTTATTGGGCTGGCATTACTCCGACTACTACTCCAATGGCTATGCCAGCAATCAGTACCTTGCCAGTCTTGGCTTTGTGGTGCTGGCCGTAAATTATCGTTTGGGCATTGGTTATGGCTACGAGTTTCACAACCCTGCACATGCCGGCAGCAATGGGGCTGCAGAGTACCAGGACATCAAAGCAGCGGGTGAGTGGTTACAGAAACAATCCTTTGTTGACGCAGCCAGGGTTGGCGTGTATGGCGGTTCGTATGGTGGTTACCTAACTGCTATGGCGCTTGCAAAAGATTCAAAAATATTTGCTGCCGGTGTGGACATTCACGGGGTGCACGACTGGATCAGCCAACGTTCATTGGCAACTGCCTATGATGGCAAATACGAAAAGGCGCCAGACTATAACCTGGCGCTTAAAACCGCCTGGGCATCTTCTCCCCTTGCCTACATCAATACGTGGAAATCACCGGTGCTGATTATTCATGCAGATGATGATAGAAATGTTCCCTTTAACCAAAGCGTTAATCTCATTAACCGGCTGGAGAAAAAAGGAGTGGCTTATGAAACGCTGATGATACCGGATGACACACACCACCTGATGAGTTTTGACAATGCCGTAACTGTATACGGAGCAGTAGCCGGTTTTTTTGTAAGGAAATTTTTAAACCAGTAATATGGAAGAAGCGGAAGACTTAACGCCACAGGCCGAAGGCTTAACGCAGAAAGCTGAAAGCAATGCAGCGTTTTTAGAAACTAATAGCCGATTGACTGAAACACATGCTATTACTGATACTGAAGCTCAATCTGCCTCTTCAAATCAGCCATCAGACTTGCCTACCGGACAGGCAGACATCCCTAAATCAGACATACAAACTATGGAAGTACACCACCATCCCGATTTGCATCATGACAAAAAAAAATTCATGGAATACTTCCTTGAATTTTTAATGATCTTCATTGCAGTAACAATGGGCTTTTTTGCAGAACAAATACGGGAAGATTTTGTAGAAAGCCACCGGGAAAAACAATACATGGTTTCATTGGTAAAAGACCTTGAATCGGATACGCTTCAAATTACCGGCATTATAAGATTCAGGGTAACGAAGATTGCCAGAATAGATTCGCTGCTTATTTTTTTTGCAGCTAATCCTTCGTCCACGATTCCTTTTACCAAATACAATTTAATCTTACAACTCTTTGGACATGCGGCTTTTTTTCAAAATAGCGGAACCCTTGACCAGTTAAATAATTCAGGAGGTTTGCGGCTGATTCAAAAAAGAATTGTTGTTGATTCAATTGAATCGTATAATCAGCAAATTAAACGAATGAGCCTGCGTGATATTTATGAAACCGACTTCATGATTGAAAATAACAAGCTGGCCCAACGGTTAATTGAAAGTAAAACTGCCATAAAAATCCTGGTAGATTCTGTTTTTTTTAAAAGGAAAATCTTACCTGAACAAGAGGTAGCAATTAATAAACAATACCTGGATGAATACCTGAATAGCCTGATTACCTACCGGGTTTTTATACAAAACAATATAGGGTTACAAACCACTATAAAAAATAAAGCAATAACATTGCTGGCATTGATTAAAAACGAATACCACCCGGAATAATATGAGAGATGAACAAAATAAAGCAGAAAGCTTACCGCCGAAAGCTGAAAGCAATACAGGGCAAACAACAGACAGTAGTGAATTGGATGAAACACTTACAGCTTATAACTTAGAACTTACGACACAAATGGAAACACATGCACACGAATTGCACAAAGTCCCCGGCCATGGATGGAAGCATTATTTCTTTGAATTTTTTATGTTGTTTCTTGCGGTGTTCTGCGGATTTTTAGCAGAGAACTGGAGGGAACATATTGTTGAGCAGGAAAGAGAAAAGCAATACATCGAATCACTTGTCGCAGACCTTAAAAGCGACCAGGAAGTGCTGTCTAAACATATTGCAGATGTGAAAGCAGGTACTTTAATGATGGACAGCCTGATCGCTATTCTAAATAACCCTTCGCAGGTTGCTGATAATACGGGCAGGTTATATTACCTGGCAAGGCTTGCACCACGATTAAAGCCATTATCAACCAACAGCAGAACATTTGAACAACTAAAAAACTCAGGCAATTTCAGGCTTATAAAAAAACTTAGTACTTCTAATAAAATTATGACCTATTACGAAAAGTTCCCGTTGGTACATCTGCTGGAATCCATCAATGAAACCGAATTCACTGAATACAAAAAAGTTGGAGCAAAAATTTTCGATCCTGCTGTGCTGGTAAAGATGGAGGGAAATAATGACGAGATAAAAAGAATACCTGAAAACCCTCCTTTACGTACTACTGATAACGAATTATTGCAGGAACTCTCTGTTTTTTCTGTGTATATGCATGGTACAAAAAAAGGAATGACCGGGGTCGCAGAAGATTTGAAAGTTGCAGGGGTAGAATTATTGGAATATTTACAAAAAGAATATCACCTGGAATAATATGAGTGAGAAAAAAATGATGGAGAAGATATAAATGCTTACAAAAAACTACAATGATCAAACTCCTTACCGGCATATTTATTTTGCTTTCTTCCGTTTGTAACGGCCAGTTGGTTAACCTTTCCCGTACCCCGCCCTACCGGCAGATTTTTATGGAAACCGATGCATTTGATTCTTCTTATTTAACAATACTTGAACAAGCGGGTACACAAAATTTACCCGATACACTGCAACTCGCTATTGGTAATGACCTTGCCTATTACTGGCATACCCGCAATCTTGACAAAGCATATCAACTGGCAAATAAAGTGCTGGCAAAAGCAACGTTGGCCAAAAACAAATTATGGGAAGGTCGCATACAAATCACACTGGGCTCTATTTTGCTGCGGCAGGAAAAATTAGATACTGCCTTTGTTGTACTAACTTCTGCCAAAAATAAACTGCCTAAAAAAGACTGGCCGCTATTGCTTACACAAATGGGTTATGTAATGGAAAGAAAGGGGCTGATCAGCAAAGCAGCCGACTATGCGATGGATGGATTGCATTTGGGCGACTCATTGCACGACATCAGAACAATGGCCATGGCCTACAGCGACCTGAGTAATTTATTTTGGAAACAATCCAAGTTTGACAAAGGCATTGAGTACGGTTTAAAATCTGAATCGCTCTTTAAACAAAGAGGGATCAATGACATGGATTATAGTTTCACCCTGTATGTAATTGGTAATAATTACATGGCGGTGAAAGATTATACCAATGCATTAAATTATTATAAGCAGGCACTAACCATCAGCAACCGCTATCAGTTTTACAACAACCTGGCTGATATTTATATTGCCCTTACAGATTTATATACCCTTACAAAAGAATATACAAAAGCGGAAGCAGAAGCAAAAAACGCCCTCAGATATTCTACCCTGTTAGATAATAATTTTATGCTGATGCGGTCATGGCTGTCTGTCGGGAAATTACAAAACCTGAACGGCCGGCCAACTGAAGCCATCATTAGCCTTGACACCTGTTTAAAAATAGCCACTGATAAATTTGGTGACAATTATTTTTTACACCTGGCTTATAGAGAACTTGCAAAGGCTTATGCAGCAACGGGCGACTTTAAAAATGCCAACTCCGCATTTTTAAAATACGATGCATTAAAGGATAGCGTATTTACGGCTGAAGCCGACCAGCGGGTAGCAAAGCTGCAAACAGAATTTGAAGTAGCACAAAAAGAAAGCACCATTAAAACCCAGCAACAATCCATTGCGCAGCAAAAGCGGTTGCAACTCATAACGCTTAGTGCTGCTGTGCTGCTGGTATTAATTTTAGTTGGCCTTTACCGAACTTACCGCAACAAAAGATTGGTGAATACAAAACTGGAAACACTCAATCTTGATTTAGAAAATAAGAATGTATTACTGGATAAACGCAATGCAGAAAATGAATTGCTGCTAAAAGAAATTCATCACCGGGTAAAAAATAATTTAGAAATTGTTTCCGGGTTACTGGCATTGCAGGCAGCACAAATTGATCATCCTTCGGCACAGGCAGTGATGCAGGCCAGTCAGAACAGGGTGCTTTCTATGGGCATTATTCACCAGAAATTATATCAGAAAGGTAACCTCGCCGCCATTGAGATGAAGGACTATTTTTATAATCTGGGCGAAAGCATACTGGATACTTTTAACGCCGCAGGCCGCATACAAATCATCAGTGATATGAAGCCATTGGAACTCGATGTAGATACAGCAGTACCGGTTGGTCTGATTGCAAATGAACTGCTTTGCAACGCATTGAAATATGCATTTAAAGAAACCCAGCAGGGCGAAATACAGGTTGGCTTAAAAAAAACTGGCATTGATAACGAAATGAAATTTTGTGTAGCTGACAATGGTATAGGCAAACAAAATAATGCAACACCCAAAGGCACGGGATTTGGAACAGAATTGGTACATTTACTTGTGCAGCAATTAGAAGGCAGGTTAACCGTTGATGTGAGCAAGGGCACTACTGTTTCAATTTATTTTAACTACTCAAAACCACATTAATGCACAGCCTGATTAAAATTCTGGTAGTAGAAGACGAAATGATCATTGCTGCAAAAATTTCTATGCAACTCACCAGCCTTGGGTATGACGTGACCGGCATATTACCCAGGGGAGAACAGGCCGTATTGCATGTGGAAGAAAACACACCCGACATCGTACTGCTGGACATTAACCTGAAAGGCAGGCTGGACGGCATTGAAACAGCCCTGCAGATACAGCGGCAGCGGGATATTCCCATCATTTACCTTACCGCCAATGGGGATGAAGCTACTTTTAACCGGGCAAAATCTACCAGGCCGTATGCTTTTATTTCAAAACCTTTTAAGCAACTCGATCTGCAACGGGCCATCGAACTCACCATCAGCCACATGGCTGAAAACGAAACCGGTCCGCATACAGCCCCAACTTCGGACAATGAACGGCCTTTTATTTTAAACGACCGTATTTTTGTGCGTCACAAAGAGAAGATGGTAAAAATTATGGTGGCCGATATTTTATACATTGAGGCAGACCGCAACTATTGCCGCATTTTTACCAGCACCAGAGAATACCTGCTCTCCATCACGCTTAAAATAATTGAAGATAAATTACCCTCCCAGCTTTTTTTGCGGATACACCGTTCCTACATGATCAATCTTGCACAGGTAGATGAAGTTGCAGAAAGCCATGTGATGATTGCACAAAAAGCGATTCCGTTAAGTGCAGGATTGAAAGAGCAATTGATGGAACGCATTCAAACATTGTGAAGTTAGCAGATATTATAAAGTTATGATCAACTTAAACGACCAAATATGGAAAACATTAGAAGGTGGTTACAGAATACCATATGATGTTTCTATTCCGTTAAAAGAGCTAGAAAAGACAGATGATGCTGAAACTGTTGAGAAAATATGGAGCGAACTATGGAATGAATTATATCATCAAGGACGTTGGCATTGCATCATACTTAGCGGTTCCACAACTCGTAAGAATTGCTAAACTTAAAAACTTTTATAACTTGAATTTATTGGGAATTTGTTCTATAATAGAACAACAAAGGTTTTTAGGTGATAATCCCGTCCTGCCTGAAAATTATCAGGAATATTATCTTTCGGGACTAAATGATTTAAAAGAATTTGTACTTATAAATATTACCAGAAAAACAGATCATACAACTTTAAGAATTGCTCTTTCAACCTTGGCAGCTTGCTCAGGTCAGATTAAATTAAGTAAATCTATTGGCGAATTAGAAGACGATATAATGGAAAATTCCTTGAGCAATTTTAATCTTTTAAAACAGGCCCTGCCAATGAGCTTGGATTGACAACTATGGTGTATCCATCGGCAACCTTTGATATCATGACACATCTGTCCTTTTTTTAGACATCCAATTTTAAAAAATTACACAGAATATTTCCGCATGCCTTTTTGTTTCCATACTTCTATCCTATCACAAATATACTCCTATCCTATCAATATGATAGGATAAGTGGCAAAAAATGACAGGATATTGATCCGGTGTTATGCAGGTGCT
>JAYUBR010001190.1:0-3422 GCA_043740775.1 Ferruginibacter sp.
GCGTAACAACATGCCCGTCGGGTGTATGTAACAACCTTCCAAAAATAGCATTGATGGGGTTAAAAGTATAATCGGTTACACCTACTGTAAATGTTTCCGCTGCAGCAGGAAGTGGTAGAGACGGCTCTATAACTTCTACGGATTTTACAACCGGCGCTGGTGCTGCTTTTGGTGTTGGAGAGGCAACCACTACAACCGTATATTTATTGTACTCCAATAATTTTTTTAGAAACTGAACCCGTTCAGGGGATACATTCTTTTCCATGATGCCGCATTTAACGCCGTCCAGTTCTTCAAACTCGTGATTTTTATTGATCGCCATAATTTTTGTATTACATTGTTAGTGATGTAATGTAATCGTATATCCAGCTCAGTAATCCGGTGAGTACAATACCTGCTCCGCAAATGATCATGCCGAGTTTGGCAGAAGGATGCAGATTTATTTTTTCAATGGGTTGTTCGTTTTTATCCATGAACACCGCCCTTATTACCCGAAGATAATAATACAAAGACACAATCAAATTTAATGCAGCAATAGTGATAAATAAATAATTGCCTTTGGATGCACCCGCTGTAATCAAAAATAATTTACCAAAAAAGCCGGCTGTCGGCGGAATGCCTGCCAGTGAAAACAATGCCAGTGCCAGTACCCAGCTAATAAATGGATTGGTTTGGTACAGGCCCTTAAAATCATCAATACGTTCTTTACCGGTTTGTTGAGATATAGCGCCTGCCACACCAAACGCCGCAAGATTGGAGAATACATAGATCAACACAAAATATACAACAGATGCAGTGCCCTGTGCTGAATTGCTGCTAAGACCAACCAGTATAAAACCCACTTGTGCAATGGATGAAAAAGCCAGCAACCTTTTTATATTTTGTTGGCGCAATGCAAAAAGATTGCCCACGATCATGGTAACAATTGATAACAACATCACCATATTGTACCATGTTTCATGCATGGGTGCAAATACTTTGTACAGAGTGGTAAGCAATATAAATGCAATGGAACCCTTTGATATCACTGATAAGAACGACGTTACTGCAACGGGTGATCCTTCATACACATCCGCAGTCCATAAATGAAATGGCACGATGGATAATTTAAATGCAAAGGCGGTAAATAAAAATACGAAAGCAAGTATCTGCAAAGGGCTGCCATCCAGCAAGGCTGGCAGTTCGGTAAAATTAATGGTACCCGTAGCGCCATAAATTAAGGAAATGCCGAACAATAAAATACCGGAAGAAAATGCGGATGAAAGAATCATTTTCATTGCTGCTTCGCTGGATATTTTTTTCTCCAAATCGAAATTGGACATAGCTGCGACCGGAATCGTAGAAAGCTCAAGCGATAAAAAAAACATCAGGAAGCTACCACTGGAGATCATAAAAAACATACCTAACACCGCAGATAACATTAGCATAAAAAACTCTGGCATGTGTTCACTTTTCTTTAACCAGTCTGCAAATAATAAAGAGATGAAGTAAATACCGAGGCTTAAAATACTCTTCTGAAAAGCCATCAATGCATTGGTTGTAAAAAGGCCGCCAAATAAACTACCATCTTCATTAAAAATAAAACCGGCCACCACATTTGCCAGTAATAATATTTGCACCAGTGGCAACAGGCGATTGTTTGTTATATCTGTACCCACCTTTATAAATAACAACAGGAAGATGATGCCGGTGATCACCAGTTCAGATTTCATTAATATCAAAAAGTCGTTTAACATACAGTTTAATTATTTGTCTCTATACCCTAAAAGAGGGATAAGAAATAGAAATCTTCTTTGATAGCGAAGACTTGAATTGGACTGCCCTTCAGGGCAGTGATAAAAGAAATTATTGTTCAAGAGCTTTAGCCCAAATAATATTTGGGCTAAAGCTCAGGGTTTATTTTTTAAATTTCCCCGCCCTAAAGGACGAGGCAATTCAAAACAGCACAATTCAAAACAGCACAATTCAACGAGCAGCAATTAAAGAGCGACGCAATTAAATAATCTGCATACCATCAACTTAGAAACTCATTTCTTCTAAAGGCCGATGTGCACCGCTTCCAGCTTTTTCATTATTATTTCTGTTGCAGGACTGATGAGATCATTTAACCAGAACGGTGCAACACCAATGGCTATGATCCCTGCAATTAAAATAATCGCTGCTGCTTTTTCATTCCATTTTGCATCACTTAAATTTTCATATCCCGTTTTCAATGGCCCCATGGCTGTTTGCCCGATGGCCCTTAAAATATAGACCGCCGTTACAACAATAGACATACACGCCGCAATGGTTGCAATGCGGTGAAACGGATCAGGATTCTGCCAGGAACCCATGAATACAGTCATTTCTGCAACAAATCCGCTTAGCCCTGGCAGTCCTAATGAACAGAGCCCTACGATAAATAATACGGTGGTAATAAACGGCATTACTTTCAGCAATCCCCCCATTTCATTTACCTGCCTGGTATTCGTGCGTTCGTAGATCATGCCAATAACAGCAAAAAAAAGCGCTGTCATTAAACCATGGGATATCATTTGCATCACCGCACCCGTCATGGCAGTTTTAGTCAACATGCCAATGCCTAACAAAACAAAACCGCAATGGCTTACAGAAGAATAAGCATTGATATATTTCAAATCCTTCTGCATCATAGTAGCGAAGGCACCGTATAAAATTGCAATGGTTGATAACACTATAATTATGTTGGCATATTCTTTTGCTCCATCCGGCATAATGTAGGTTGCTACCCGCAAACAGCCATAGCCACCGAGTTTCATGGAAATACCTGCCAGAAACATAGACCCGGCGGTAGGTGCGGAAGAGTGACCATCAGGCACCCAGGTATGAAAAGGAAACAATGCCGTGAACACACCAAAGCCAACAAACAAAAGTGGAAAACAAATTTTCTGCACCTCCACTGGAATATGAGCGTTGGCAAGGATTAGTAAGTCAAACGTTTTTTCATGACTGCCAAAATACACACCCAGCAAACCTACCAACACCAATGCAGAGCCACCCATTAACATCAGTGCCAGTTTATTGGCAGCATATTCTTTTTTACCACTTCCCCAAATACCGATGAGTAAATATTTTGGTATCACTGCAATTTCAAGAAAAAAGAAAAGAATAAAAAGATCAAGCGAAATAAAAAATCCATAAGCTCCGAGACTAAGCAGGATCAGCAGGAAATAAAATTCCTTTGTCATCTTCGTCACATTCCATGAAACCAATACCCCTGCAATTACTACAAATGCAGTCAATAAAATCATGGCTATAGAAATGCCGTCAACGCCTAAATGAAAACTAATATGCCATGCGGGAAACCAGTTGTACTGTAATTCAAATAACATTTTCGCTTCATTTCCTTCAGCTCTCTCATTGTGAAAAGCAAACAGCAATACAAAGGCTAAAATAAATTGTGC
>JAYUBR010001191.1:0-3409 GCA_043740775.1 Ferruginibacter sp.
AAATAGTGATAATTAATTTGGCTGGTGGCAGGTAACCTGTTTGAATATCTCTTTTAGTGTGAAAAATATAGTAAAGTAAATGTAAGCAATGACAAATAAATAAATCCGGTGAAAGATTTTAAAAATCAACTTGCACGCAAGGCTGTTTTATCATTTAGTTGCCTTAATCTTTTACATAATATTTTTATAAAACCCATAGCTACTTCAGGTCTTGATTCAATCAATTCGTAAAAAGGTTCCTGGTCAATTTTAAAAAGCAGGCAATCTGTTTTGGCGGTAGCGGAAGCGCTTCTTGTTTCTGCATCCAGCAACGACAGTTCTCCAAAAACTTCCTTTTCCTGCAAAACAGCCAGCGTGGTTTTACCCTTATGAATTTCAATTTCACCGTTGAAGATGATGTACATACAATCGCCCGGTTCTCCTTCCTCAAAAATTAAGGTTCCCTGTTCTACTTCTTCCTGCTGCATCAGTGGTGCCAGTTCTGCAAGAATGGTTTCAGGTGTTTCGCTGAAAATACTCAATGATTTTAACAGCAATACTTTTTCAATCAGCAATAAACTCTGGCTGCCGGCGGATGTAGACATACAATAAAATTTAATTTTTCATTTAATAAATGTGTGCAATAAAATTACAAACTTACTTTAACATACATAGCAGTTTCACGAAGTAATATATTTTCAGCCTGTATATATTTTTCAACCAGTGTTTTGCCAATGCTGTGTTGCTGTTGTTTTGATGTGTAGAGCGAACAAGCCATTGTCCAATAATGATAGGAATATTTATCATCCCCTAAAATATTTATCAGTATGTGTTCCACTTTTTTAAAAAAAGGATCAGGATATAATTTATGCAATTCGGCCATCCTGTTGCTGATTTCTCCCGGCTCGTTAATTACATTAAAATGAAGCGCTATGTCCTTGCGCACAATCATCTCTATAATCTCCAGGGCATTAAGGATATTGACTTTTTTTTCCGTGAGGTAAGCAGCTCTGACTTTACTTATTTTATCCCTGTCATACAGCAAAGAAAAAAGATTCAGCAATGCATCCCTAAGATCGGTTAATTCTATTTGCATAGCATTCATAAGCACCTGGTATTTATCTCTTTCCACCAGTAACCTGTTTTGCATATAAACAATTGCAGCGCTATGTGCCAGCAAGCCACGGGCTATGTTTTCCAATCCGTTTTTTGGACCTGTACCAATGCTGTAGTGGCTTCTGAACAATGCTTTTGTAACTGATTTATACATTTCCTTATTACTGTGCAATAAACCAACCAGCAGGGTATGTGCTTTATTGCCACTGATTCTGCCGGCTAAAAAAATCAGTTTTTCCTGCTGCAGCAGGGTTGTATTTTTATCCTCTATTGCCAATTCTATAAAAGGCAACGCTCTTTCACCGGAAAGAAAAAGTGACTGCAATACATTTTTTTCATCCGTCTGCAGGTATTGAATAACTTCTTTCAGCAGAAAAGTATTTCCTCTTTTTCCCGCCGATAAGAGTGCCGCTTTACGTACTTCCTTGTTTTCTTCCGAAAGCATTTGCAGAATTTGCAGGCTGCTATCCGGGTTTTGTAATTCCCCCAAAATACCTGCCGCGGTAATCTTTTCTGCTGACAGTGAAGAATGAATCAATTGTTGCAAACAATCTGTAGCTTTCTCCTTTGGATTGCCTTCCCCATAATTAATTAAACCTGATATTGCCGCGGCTTTAATTGCGGCATCTTTGTCTTCTAAATACGAAAGTATAAGCGGGTAATCCATGCCTGTTGTACAGAGTGTTTGTATGGCATCTGCTTTAATGGTTCCGCTATTATTACCTGTCAAAACATTTAATAAAACAGCAGATGAAACCGGAATATTTTTTTGCTGGATTAAATGAATAGCAGCTGTTTTTATGTTTTCTGAAGGATGCTGCAATGCTGATAGTACCAATTCATCAAACAAAATATTTTTGGCAGAATCAAGCATTTTCAAAATATTGATCACTTCCATTTCCGTACCCGACAACACCTTTTCTCTTACCCATTTAATGGTGTCCGTATCATCCATTGTAAAATCCTGCAGGTTAAAATAGTTGCTGCTGATGGTGTTAATGATGGTTTTAAGGTATTCGTTGTTTACTTTATAATTGCCAATGATCCATAAAATACCAAGGGCAAAAAGTATGTAATAGATATTGGTTAAATCGGCATGGGGCTGGTATTGTATGAGCACCAGTAATAAAATTCCTGTAAAAAGTGATGCAAAGGGATCCATGATACCTTTTAAAATATTATGTGCCCGCAACCTTTCATGGGTGGGCAATGGTTGCATGATGGTGATAAAAACTGGCGAGCTGATGGCAGAGCGTAAAATATCAATTGCAATCGCGGTAGCCCCAAATAAATAAAAAATAATTTTGGTATTGCCGGGCATTCGCTGGGCAATCAGTACCATGCTGATCATTAAGATCATTATCACCGGTGTTATCATCAGCGATTTGATAATACCCAGCCTGCTGATAAGCCTTCCGGTGACAACAATCTTTACAATCATGGCAATAATTCTGGTGAAGGCCAAAAAAAATGCAATAAACTGGGCCAGCGAAACATCATCTTTAAAGGCTTCTTTTACGCCGGCATAGAAAGCATAATTAATTAAAATAAAACAACTGGAAACAATAACGGTGATAATGGCCAATCGCCGGATCAGTATATTTCCAGCAAAATTCTGGGCGAGGGTTGCTACTTTATGGTTGCTGTGTTTTTGATGACCCTCATTTGTATGACTATTTTCAACCAGGTGCGCAGATTTTTTTATACTTATCAAAAAGGGAATGGAAGCCAGCATACAGATGGCACCTGCCCAAAGCAGGTTGATGGGGCCAATGTATTCTACCGTCAGCAAGGCCAGCGTGTATCCAATAAATTTTGCGGGGATATCACCTGAACTTATTACGCTAAAAAGCCTTTTACTCTGGCGAACATCAAACAACACAGCAGCCAGGCCCCAAAATTCAAGGTTATTCAACAGGTATAAAACGCTAAACCAGGCAAGCATACAATATAAAAACCAATCACCATGAACATAAGCAAAGGCTACCCTGAAAAAAAGCATTGATATGGCTATAAACACCGTAATAATAATGGTTAACTTACCAATATCATATTTATGCTCCAGCTTTGAATAAGTAAATCCCGCAGCCCATTCCAGCAAAGCGGCATAAATAAAAACATAGGGCAGTTTGGTAATGCCCACTTCGTGAAGAAAAAGCGAAAAAGAAGTAGTAAAGAAAAAAGCGATACCTGCCCCCTGCAAAAACTGCATTAAAAAAAGCTTTTTTACCAGCCACCATTCATTTGGGCGCACATTCAATGTACTTAACCAATACCCGTTTTGTTTTGACATAATTATGGATTAAAACTTAGC
>JAYUBR010001192.1:0-3407 GCA_043740775.1 Ferruginibacter sp.
CAACTATTCAGCAGACGAAACAACTCCCTGGACTATTTACTGGATACATTTTAAAGGGAATATTACCAACAGTATTTTAAAAACATTTCAATTAAAAAATAATAGCTATAAAGGTTCTGTTGACTACCAGGACAGCCGTATCCGTTTATTTGAAGACATGTATTCCAATCTCGAAATGGGCTACAGTAATGATAATTTATGCTATGCCAATATGTGCCTGCAGCATTTTTTAACGTCTTTTATTTTTAACGATAATTATAACCTGGCAGATAAAAAACAAAGTATTGATACCATCAATGCTTCTATCACTTACATGCAACAACATATAGATGAAATGATTCCGTTACATTTAATGGCGCAGGCGGTTAATTTATCGGCATCGCATTTTTCTTTTTTATTCAGAAAGAAAACCGGGTTTCCCCCTATAGAATATTTTAATCACCTTAAGGTACAGAAGGCTTGCCAGTACTTGCTGTTCACGGATTTTAGGATAAAAGAAATAGCAGATAAACTGGGTATAGAGGACCCCTATTATTTTTCGAGAATGTTTACCAAATTGATGGGAATGTCGCCAGTTGCTTACAGAACAAAAAGAATCAGTTAACAGGGTTTAATTAATGACCAGTAAAGAAACCTTCCATCTCTTCCAATGTTTTGCCTTTTGTTTCTTTTACTTTTAACCAGATAAACAGTAAACCGATTAAACAAATACAGGCATAAATATAAAATGTTCTATCCTGAAGCCTGCTGTACAAAATAGGAAAAGTGAAGGTCAGAATAAAATAGGCAGCCCACAAACATAACACAGCTACAGCCGTAGCAGCAATCCTTATTTTGTTGGGGAATATTTCAGATATCAATACCCAGGTAACAGGCGCTAAGGATGTAGCATACAGGCCAATTGCTGCCAGTAAAAACCAGGAAACACTTTCAGATTTTGTACCAAGCAAAACAGAAATAATGATGTATAAAATTGCTAACCCGCCAGCGCCTGCCAGCATCAACGGTTTCCTGCCGACTTTATCTACCAGCAACATTGCCAATAAAGTAAATACTAAATTGATACCGCCAATAAATACCGTTTGTAATAATTGGTCATCTTTTGAAAAGCCAATACTTTCAAATAAAACTGCGGTATAATTAAATACTACATTAATACCGCACAGTTGCTGAAATACGGCTAAACCAATACCAATCAACACAGCTGGAAAAACAGCTTTTTCAAAAACAGCACTGTATTTTACTTTTGTAACAGCAGAAATATTTTTACTAATACTTGATAAAGATTCTTCCGCATAAATTTTACCACCAATCTTCATTAATATTTTTTGAGCTTTGCCCTGCTTACCTGCCTGCATAAGCCAACGGGGGCTTTCAGGCAGCCAAACCACACCGAGAATAAATAATGTGGAGGGGATGGCCCCCAAACCAAACATCCACCGCCATGCATCTGTACCATTGTTTCTTAAAGAGTAATTCACCAGGTTGGTTATAAGAATCCCAATAACAATTGTCAACTGATTAATAGCTACCATACGGCCACGTATATGCGCTGGCGCAATTTCTGCAATATATAAAGGAGATAACATGGATGCCATACCCACTCCAGCACCAGCAAAAAATCTGGCTATAATAAAAATATCTCTTGAGGGAGCCATTGCCATAGCTATAGAAGAAAGAGTAAATAAAGAAGCAGCAGTTAATAGACCCGGACGGCGGCCATATTTTTCAGTCACCCATCCTGCAACAAGACAACCAGCTATAGCACCCAAAGCAAGACAACCAGTGGTAAAGCCTTCCCAATATTCATTCAAGCCAAACTGTTCTTTTAAAAATGGTAATGCGCCAGAAATAACAGCAAAGTCAAAACCAAATAAATAGCCACCCAATGCGGAAATAAAAGAAATGGATATGATATAGCCTGTGTTGAATTGATGGTTTGCAGCAGTCATTATGGCAATCGTTGATTTATAAAAAATAATAAGCAATGATAAACAAGATGTAGTACTTAGAAATGGATTTATTAATGAAAAGAATGGATTATTTTATGCAGGTAATAGAATTGATACTGAACGTTGTTTGATGAGTTCCCTTCTGTCTGTTTTGACAAACCGTAAACTATATTGGTACTTCTATCAGTTATTCCTTGCAACTATAACGTGTTATAATAGCTTCCGAAATTGCTGCACTTTCATAAGGAGAGTTTGTAGGATTGGTTGCCGATAATCCTAATGAAAAAATAAAACTGAAAATGTTTCATGCGGAGATTATTAACGATGCTGATGAACTGAATGAGGAAGTAAGCCGGTATAAAGAAATTCCGGTGGTATCCTATGTTATACAGCAACAGGTACTGGATAATTACTATCAGGTGAAGATGGAAGTAAAGAGGTTAATTGCAGAGGAGGTAGAGAGGTTAAAGTCAATGCAAACCTAATATTCTTCATCTTTCCTAAAGTACCGGACTTGTAGCGTAGGCTTACATTATCCCTGCATTCTTCTGCACATGCTTTACATGCCTTCGCACATTCCTAACAATGCTCTGTTTGATGTTTGCTGCATTCATTGCCACATGCTTTACATAAGTCTACGCATAGTTGACAAACTTCTTTTGCTTTGTCGCTGCCTATACTCATTAACTGTGCTGCAACATAGCATAAAGCTGCACATTCCATGTCTATTCGCAGGGAAAATTGAATTAGTTTTTGAACCATCTGAGATGAGTTTTTCTTCATTTTATAAACCGATAACTTAAATAATAAATGCATGCCGGTAAAATCATAAATTGTAATACTGGAATAAGTCCCGCATTAACAAAAGGGATGACAGGCATAGATTTAGAATAATCCCAATTTGCCAATGATGTATGTCGTAACTCTGCTAAAATTGCACCTATACCACCTACCAATAACAAGATAGAAATTCGAAAGACAGTTAACTGCTTCACCCAAAGTAGTTTCTTATAAACAAGCGCAAAACAGAAATAAATCAATATTACCATCAGAGTATCTGCTATGGCAGCTAAAGCGCATACAGCAACCGATTGTATGTTGATTTGCATCCCTTTATACAAAGGCATTTGCAGCATTTCCCAAATGAAATTTAATACAAAAGCAATTATTGTGATGAGGAATACCAGTAGTTTGAACCTTGATTTATTGGTTTCTTTTTTTAATAGAATTAAATAACCTATCACTGCAAGTATTAATGCAATAAAGGAAATAAAAAAAACAGCAGGTGACAGGTTGCTAATGTTTAATTTGAATTAGCATTAACGAAATTGTTCATGTAATACTCACTTAGTAAAAAAAATCTACTTTTTACTTTGCTTCACTATCCACATAATCAAAGCAACCAGAAATACAATTCCCAACAACATAAAAATCCACATCATTAAACCCATGCCT
>JAYUBR010001193.1:0-3406 GCA_043740775.1 Ferruginibacter sp.
AAAGGTCTGCTGGAAAAAGTTCGTCGGTTGAATTTACTTTTTTTGGATTGCGGCTTACCAGTCGAATGCTGTTTGTATACTTCGTTAATTCTTTTGCAAGGACAGATCCGATTGTTCCATTGCCACCTAAGACTGTTTGCATAAATTATGTTTTGTTTAGCCTCACCCCCAGCCTCCCGAAAAATCGGGACAGGCTCTCTACAAAAGAGAGGGGAGCTTGACCCTACTGGTTTGAAAAGATTTTATTTGTTGATGCTTTTTAAATAGTTCACAAGAAATAAAAATATTTTTATTCCCGAAGTTAACAACAAAAAATTAGACAACATTCCTTTGCTGCAACCGATATTGATAGCAAACAAATGTTGATTGTTATTCGTTTAGACGCAGGGCTTAAGTCCAGCGTGTATTTGTTTCTAATCTTTGCACATAAAAACTATCCGGCATTAAAATAGTAAACTGCCCAACATAAGTAACTGCCCGGCACGGGAAACCTCCGCTTCTTGCCCGCCCCAAATTCCTTCGCCTAACGCTATAAGATTGCGCCTGGAATATGGATGGCATTTTTTTTACAATGCATATCTGCGCCTGATGGATTAACACTTCGGATGTTGAGCAGGAAGACACAACATCGGCTTCCGGGAAATATAGTTTATTATGATTGAAGAGGAACACCAGCAAGGGCGAAGTAGCAAACGACATAGTAATATACTTACAGTTTAATTTGCTCTTATTGCTACAATTCTTTGTCGGTTGATGGTTCCGATTGCAGGGCCAATTTTTTTGAACTCTTCATAGGAAAAGTAGTTTGTCTTTGCATTGTTACACCAATAACATGCTTTTACAAGGTTATTAATATTACTATAATGTAAAAAGGGGTTTTTTCTGTCCCACTCTAAACGCTTACCACGTTTACCACCTCGGGTACATTCCGGATAATGTTCATAAAGAAGCTTTGTCTCTTGCTCTGTAAGTCCGCAATATTCACAACAAGTTCTACTTTTTAAGAACTCCGGAGATAAGGAGGATAGAATTTTTCGTTTTTCTGCTGATGTGACTATCATGTATTACACAGTTTTTTTGAAATTTAGTTCCGGCAACAGAAAGAACACTCGTGATATTTGTAGCGTTCCATCTTAGCTATTTGCGTTCCCAAGTTTTTTGCAATGGCATAATCGTCAATATGAAAATTGTCGTAGGATAGGTAAAAACTGTTGATTTCTCCATGCTTATGAAAGCCTGTTCCATTATGTTTTTGCCATTGTCGGCAACTAACCTTGTGCAGAGTAATTTTTCTGCTGTTTGTGTTTAGATGATGTTGATATGCCATGATTAGGAAGTTTATAAGCAAAGTTACACATGGCTTTAAACAGATGTTACGAAAGAGATGAATTTTTTAATTGTAAGAAATTGTAAATAAATAATAATGCAAAACTCAGTTTGAAAAATTGTAGCATAATTGGCCACTTTCTGTCCCGGCGGGGTTTTCGCCTATATACTCTTAATTTCATAAACGCAACCATCAGCGAAACCCCGACGTTGAATATGCTTCGCAACGAATATGCTCACACCAGCTACATTAGAGGTCCAGATAGTGTAATGGTATAAAATGTCTTACCAATTGTATTTCATAAAATGAAGCACTGCTGTGTTCGTATTCAACAAAATCTTTTGCCAGCATCCATTTGCCACTAACGGGATTATTGTGAATGTAATTTATTTTCTGCAATAAAAAGCGTTGTGTTATAATTGCTTTAGCATCAAAAGAATCTTTGAATACTTTATGCAATTGTCCTTTCTTCTTTTCTCTTTCGGTCAACAGGTTGCTTAGTTTTTCCAGCATGGCTACATCACCGGATTTTTCCAGCCGGTTAATTATTTCATAGGCCATAAATCTTTTGCCATTTGAAACAATGTTGTTTAAATCAAAACCTTCTTTACTAAAATGAAGTATGGCATGCACATGATTGGGCATGATAACATACGCCACTACTGCTGCATCCATTTCATTCTTTAAAACAGAAAACCAATTGTACACCAAATCATAGCCGCTAGTAATTTCAAAAAGTGGAATCCATTCCGCACAGGTAAAGGTGATGAAATAAGTGGAAAATGTATCCTTGTGTTTTAACTTAATTGCCATAGCATAAAGTTATAAAAATGTTGTATTGTGTGTATGTCGGCGGTGGCTCTTTTCTGCGTCGGGGTTTCGCCGGTGGTTACGCACTCATTGAAAGATCAGGCGGCGAAAACCCCGCCGGGACACATTCCTAAAATTGAATTTCAGTGGGTTTGTTTTGATAATCTACAAGAAATAATAAGTCTAATCTATTGTATTTGCTGCAGATGTCATTATAGTTACGAGTAGCATTTTTAATACTATTTTCACAACCCTCCAGGTTGGCTTGGATGTCTGCAAATTTCTGTTTGCTTTTTATTTCTTGATTGTCATCAATTTCAATTAGTGTAACTATTAAGCTTTGTCGTAACTTATTATCCTTTTCTACTGCTATTAAGATTGATGCACCATCAACCGAACGTAACGAGCTAACATAATTGAGAAATCAATTGCCAACCTTTTTAAATTGTTGTTTTGCTTTTTGTCAACTTTAAATTTAGATAATGTTTTTGTAAGGTTGGTGATAATATTAGAACGTTTTTGAAGGAGCGATGTCACTTGTCCCCATTTGACTTTTAGATGAGTTGTTGAATCCTGTCCATACGAATGAAAGGAAAAAATAAAGAATAAAAATAGAAGGTGTAAGATAAATTTCATTTTGAACGCGATTTTTTTAAGTGACCCACAACGTTTGTATTTACGCAGCTTTAAATAATTATAAATATTTTACAAACTAGTATAACCATTTATATCAGCCAATATACATACGCTTCAATAAAAGCTGCCATAAAAAAATATCGTTGAAGAGTGCGACGCCAATGCAGTTCCACATTGCTTCTTAGCCCGGACAAAAATTGTTTTATTGTTTGTCAATTTCTACCACACAACCCACTACTTTATTTTTATCGGTGGCATCTGCTTTAAAATAAATACCACCGTTATTGGTATTGCTGAAACTTACATTTTTTATGGAAGTGCTGCTGATAACTTCATTTAATTTTCCGGCATAAGTTGACTGGCTGCTTTTATTGATAGATGCATTGATGGCATTGTAATCCAGCGCTTCTTTGCTTACCACGATGCCCATAAAATCTTTGGTTCCCAAACTATCGGCACGGATGGATTGCGCTTTTGGAAACAGCCTGTAACCCGTAATGCCACAGTAAGGCGAGTGAATGGGCTTGTAAGGAAACAACACAAAACTGCTGCCGGCGGGGTTAGGTGTAAACAAATAAATATAACACTCTATGGCATTTTTAATTTCTATTTTAAACTTGGTGCCTTTGCGTA
>JAYUBR010001194.1:0-3402 GCA_043740775.1 Ferruginibacter sp.
GTTGCTGATTGAGTTGAAATTAAATGGGCTAAATGCTTCAAGACAAATTCCTATTGAAGTATTTTATAAAGGGAATATGGCAAGTAATTATTTTGCTGACATCATTGTTGAAAATAAAATAATTAACTATATAAAAGCAGGTGAAAACGGACTAATAGCGGTACATGAATTGCAATTGATAAATTATTTAAAAGCTACAGAAATGGAAGTTGGTTTGTTACCCTCGTTTGGTAAAAGAACTGAGTTTAAAAGAAAAATATTTACAAACAATAATAAACTATAAGATCGTAAATAGCAATTGCTGTATTGAAAAATCCGTTTTAAATCTGCCAAATCAGTGTCATCAGTGTTCTATCCAAAAAAAATAATCATCATCGGACCTGCACATCCACTTCGTGGAGGTCTTGCTTCATACAACGAACGGCTGGCAAGAGAGTTTATTCACCAGGGGCACCGGGTTAGTGTGTACACTTTCTCGTTACAATACCCTGGGTTTTTATTTCCGGGTACTACACAGTTTTCTACCGAACCAGCACCTGCTGATTTGGATATTCATGTACACATTAATTCTGTTAATCCCCTCAACTGGATCAGTGTTGGCCTGGAATTAAAAAAGCAACGGCCTGATTTAATTGTAGTACGTTACTGGCTGCCGTTTATGGGGCCTTGCCTTGGCAGTATTTTACGCATAGCAAAGCGAAATAAACATACTAAAGTAGTGTGTATAGCCGACAATATTATACCGCATGAAAAGCGCATTGGCGACATCCCTTTCACCAAATATTTTGTGCCACCTGTTGATGCTTTTATCACCATGAGTGAAAAAGTGCTGGCCGACCTTGCACTATTTGCAAAAGGCAAACCGGCTAAATTTGTTGCGCATCCATTGTACGATAATTTTGGAGAAAAGATCAGTAAAGAAGAAGCCAGAAAGAAATTAAAAATTAAGAATGAAGAATTAATAATTTTATTTTTTGGGTTCATAAGAAAGTATAAGGGGCTGGATATTTTACTGGATTCGATGAAGCTTTTACAGAAAGCCGGTAATTCCACCACTCCAAAACTTTTAATCGCCGGAGAATTTTACGAAGATAGAAAATCATACGATGAGCAAATTGAAAAGCTGGGCATAAAAGACATGCTGATTTTAAGAACTGAGTTTATTGCAGACAGTGAAGTAAAATATTATTTAAGCGCTGCAGATGTGGTAGTGCAACCCTACAGAAGTGCCAGCCAAAGCGGTGTAACACCCCTGGCTTATCACTTTGAAAAACCAATGATTGTTACCAATGTGGGCGGATTACCTTCCCTGGTGCCAGATGGTAAAGTAGGGTTGATTGCAGAACCAAATGCTGAATCCATTGCAGCAAAAATTACAGAATACTTTCAAAAAGGCGCGGCACATTTTCTGCCTTATTTAATAGAAGAAAAGAAAAAATACAGCTGGGCAAAAATGGTAGCAACAATTTTTGAAGTGGCCGCCCTGTAATTTTATGTAAGTAGCATTCAATAACAATATTTCTATTGCTATTCTTTCCATCCTCATATTGCTTAATTTGCAGCCATTATGATTTACAGAAGCAAAGCTCCTTTACGCATCGGTTTGGCAGGCGGTGGCACAGATGTTAGTCCATACAGCGATGAATATGGTGGCGCCATTTTAAATGGCACTGTTTCTCTTTCAGCTTATGCCAGTATTGAACCCCTGCAGGAAAACACTATTATTGTGGAGGGGCTCGACAGAAAAGAAGAAGAATGTTACAAGTGGGCTACCACTCTACCCATCAACGGAAAATTAGACCTGCTGAAAGGTGTATACAACCGCATTCATTCCATGTATGGCTTGCCTTTAACGGGTTTCCGTTTATCTACTTTTGTTGATGCACCGGCAGGCTCGGGTCTTGGTACGTCCTCTACCCTTGTGGTGGCTATTTTAGGGGCTTTTGTAGAAATGCTGAAACTGCCGCTTGGCGATTATGATATTGCTCATCTTGCATACCAGATTGAACGGGAAGACCTGCAACTTGCCGGTGGCAAGCAGGACCAGTATGCAGCTACTTTTGGCGGCGTAAATTTTATGGAATTTTATGGTGATGATAAAGTGATTGTAAACCCGTTACGCATCCGTCCGGAATACCTGCATGAACTGGGCAATAACCTGGTACTCTATTTTACTGCCACTTCCAGGGAGAGTGCACACATCATTAAAGAGCAGGTAAAAAATGTAAACAACAAAGATGAAAAAAGCATTGAAGCCATGCACCAATTAAAGGAGCAGGCTAAAATGATGAAGGAAGCTTTATTAAAAGGCAGGCTAAACGAAATTGGCGAAATATTAGATTTTGGTTTTGAGCAAAAACGCAAGATGGCCCACAACATCAGCAACGATACAATTGAATTGATTTATACCGCGGCTAAAAAAGCAGGCGCAACCGGTGGCAAAATTAGTGGTGCCGGTGGTGGCGGCTTTATGATATTCTATTGCCCTGGTAACACCCGTTATGCCGTGATAGAAACTTTAAATACTTTTGGTGGCGAAATAAAAAATTATTCTTTCACCAAATATGGTTTAACCACCTGGACGATTAACTGATGTGGATCAAATTTTTTTTAATACAAAAAACAAAAGCAATTTTCAGCCTTTTTAAATTGCATGTACTGGTTGAACCCTTCAGTGGCTTTCTTTTAAACCTGGCTTACCTGTCCAAACAATCTAAATGGATCAACCAGCAAAAAGGACTGGCTTACAATGATTTTTTTAGCGGCAATCGTTCAAGGGAAAAAAGGTTTGGATTATATGAATTTCTCAATAAAGAATTCATCAAAGAACAACCCATGAATTACCTGGAGTTTGGTGTTGCGAACGGTGGTTCATTTTATTGGTGGTTGAAAAATCATAACAATCAGCAATCAACTTTTTCAGGCTTTGATACCTTTTCAGGCTTACCGGAAGATTATGGCCCTTTTAAAAAAGGCGACATGAGCAATGGCAACGAACCATTAAAAACAGATGATACAAGGGCCGCTTTTTACCAGGGGTTATTTCAACAAACCTTACCCGGTTTTTTAAAATCTTTTAACAATGAAAAACTGACCGTCATCCACCTGGATGCAGACCTGTATTCTTCCACTCTTTTTACATTAACATCTTTTGCGCCTTATTTAAAAAAGGGCGATATCATTTTATTTGATGAATTTTGTGTACCGACCCATGAATTTTTAGCGGTTAAAAATTTTACGGAATCGTACTACTTCAATTTAAAACCTATTGCTGCTGCCAACAACTTTTTGTTTACAGCATTACAGGTAAATTAAAAAATTATATGACTCGAAAAATAACAGATCGCATCAATGCTTCCATTTCAGTAAAACAAAATTTACTGGCAGATGAAACAATCATCA
>JAYUBR010001195.1:0-3389 GCA_043740775.1 Ferruginibacter sp.
TACTACCGCTAAAAAACCAAGTGTAAGGGCAAAATAATTATCTGGCTGCGCCTTGCCCATTACTATAATTGCACCAATTACCACTACACCATGAATGGCATTTGCACCACTCATTAAAGGGGTATGTAAAACACTGGGCACACGGCCAATTACTTCTATCCCCAGAAAAACGGAGAGAATAACGATGTATATTATTTCGATGTGGTGGCTAAAAAAATCTAAAATAGAATTCATATTTTATTGATTTATGTACAGACCAAACGCCTGTAAGCGGATTGTATTTATTTAAAAAGTTCATTTATTTTCAGTGCCGTGTTACAATACCAGTTTTTTTATGACAGTGCATTAACAGCTGCCTGCACCCGCTCATTAGTAATCTTTCCTTCATGAACTATGCAGGTACCTTTTACCAGATCATCTTCAAAATTTAAATTGAGTGCGCCCTCTTTACTGATGACCAGTTGTAAAAAATTCAAAATATTTTTACCATATAGTTTACTTGCATCACTCGGCATACCCGATGGTAAATTTGAATTACCTACAATGCGAACCCCATTGTGAATAACCGTTTGCTCATTTTTAGTGAGTTCAGTATTGCCGCCGGCTGCTGCTGCCAGGTCAATAATTACAGAACCATTCTTCATGGCTTCTATCATTGAAGTGGTTATTAAAACGGGAGCCTTCTTTCCTGGTATCTGGGCAGTGGTAATGATGATATCTGCCCTGGCAACACTTTCCGAAATTTTAGTTTTTTGACGTTCAATAAATTCTGCATTTTGTTCCACCGCATAACCTCCGGCTTTACTTGCATCTGCTGCACCTTCTACTTCTACAAACTTAGCACCCAGGCTCATTACTTCTTCTTTTACCGCAGGCCTTGTATCAAAAACTTCCACCACTGCTCCCAGTCTTCTGCCCGTGGCAATTGCCTGCAGCCCTGCTACGCCTGCACCGAGTATCAGCATTTTTGCAGGCGGTATGGTGCCGGCGGCAGTCATAAACATCGGGAAATATTTAGGGAACAAATTAGCTGCTGTAAGCACTGCTTTGTAACCGGCAATATTTGCCTGGCTGCTTAACACATCCATACTTTGTGCACGGGTAGTACGGGGCAACATATCCATACTAAAAACAGTGAATCCTTTCGCCGCCCAATTGTTGATTAATTGAAAAGTAAACAAAGGTTGGTATACTCCCAATACAACCGCTTTTTCATTGATTAAAGCAATATCGCTTTCTGAAAAATTGTTGATGGATAAAATGATGGCCGCCGTTTTCAACACATCTTCACGGGTTGCAATTGTTGCACCGCTTGCTATATACGTGTCATTATTGGCAAATGCAGTTGTTCCCGCATTGTCTTCCACCACCACTTTTACATTCCATTTTTTTAGAAGTGTTACATGTTCAGGAAGTAAAGAGACTCTGGTTTCGGGAAATGGTTCTTTTAAAACGCCAATAATCATAAGTGGAAAATAATTAGGTTAAAGGTAGGAAAAAATAAATATGCCTGCATTTCACACGAAGCGAACAAAGAATACAACGGACACAAAATTCTTATTCGTGGTGGTCTTTGTATTCGTAGCTTTCTTTGTGTGAAAACATTGCTTTTTTTTGCGACAAATTAAATACACCTGCTTTGGTGAATGTTGCTTTGCAGGTGCATGAACTGAATCAGGTTAATACCTTATTGTAAAGTGTTGTTTTACTTTTATCTCTTTGTTTAAATAAACTATGCCGATGAAAAACAGATCAATGGTAAGCGTAACCTGCGGATGTTGCTCAATGGCTGACCAGGCAGCTTCCATTCCGGCGCTCCAGTGGATATCATCGAACACTAAAATAGTATTGTCATTGGCATGATCCAGTAACTGCTGAAAGTATTGCAGGGTGGGCTCTTTGCGGTGATTGCCATCCACAAAAGCAAAATAAATTGTGCCGGTTGTATTGAGTAACGGTGGTAATGTTTTTGCAAAATCACCTGTTATCAATTCAATATTTTTGATGGCCAGTTGGGTAAAATTATTTTGTGCAATCAGTGCTATTTTAGCTGCTCCTTCGCAGGTAAATACTTTTGCTGCGGCATTTCCACTAGCCAAATAAGCAGTGGTAACACCAAGAGAAGTGCCCAGCTCTAAAATATTTTTTGGCTGATAATACTGTACCATTCTAAAAAGCAACTGTGCGTATTTGGGTTGCTTTAAAGAAGTTTTTGCGATGGCTTTTATCACCCGCTTAGTAGATTTGATTACTGCCGAACCGGCGCCAAAATCTTCTACTTCTATGATGGTATCATCTTTTTTTAACTTACTTCTTACGGCTTCAATTGCATCATAACATGCATACTTTTTTTTATCATTCAGCATATGTGTTACAAAATTGAATACAAACGGAGAATGAATACCATGGCCCTTTCCATTGGAAGCAGTAAAATAATATCGAAGGTATTTTTTTGCTAACTGAAGAGGGGAATACAAGTTGAGTTATAAGTTATGAGTAATGAGTTATAGTAAGTAAGCCAGGATGCAGCTATTTCTTTTTCCAGATTTGAAAACTGTATGGATAAGCATGCTTTTCATCTGCTTCAAAATCCTGGTTGTTTGTTAGCTGCCATTTGTTTTCATCAATTACCGGGAAAAAAGTATCGCCATCCAGTTGGGCATGTACCCTTGTCATGTAAATGGTGTCTGCTATATCCATTGATTGTTTATATATTTCTCCGCCACCGATGATGAATATTTGTTTGCTGTTGGAGGCAGCGATGGCTTTCTGAATGCCTTCTTCAATTGATGCCACAGTAATGGTATCCGCTGCCTTCCAGTCTGGCCGGGTGGTTACCACAATATTTGTTCTGCCTGGCAATGCTTTACTCACTGCCTCAAACGATTTTCGTCCCATGATCACCGGGAAACCCCAGGTAGTATTTTTAAAAAATTTCAGGTCGTTGGGCAAATGCCAAAGCAACTGGTTGTTTTTACCAATGGCATTGTTTTCGGATGCAGCAACTATTAGGCTAACAATAGCCCCACCACCAAAGAGAGAAGCCCCCCCACCCCCGGGGGGATTGTTTGATTCGTTGGCATTTAAAGTTTCGTTCATAAATTATTATTGATCGTTTAATCATTGTTACAGATGGGATGCCACTCTTCAAAAACAAGAACTAGCTTCAAATTCTCATTCTCCAAAATCCCCCCTTGGGGGGTGGGGGGCTTCTTACACGGCCACCGGTGCTTTGATGGCAGGATGAGACTGGTAATTCAGCAATTCAAAATCTTCAAATGTAAAATCAAAAATATTTTTTACCCCGGTATTTATTTTCATTTGCGGCAAAGGAAAAGGTGTTCTGCTTAACTGCAATTCTGCCTGCTCAAAATGATTGTTGTACAAAT
>JAYUBR010001196.1:0-10929 GCA_043740775.1 Ferruginibacter sp.
GCCAGTACCGGCAACTCCATTTTCTTTTGTTTGTATATTTTTTTTAAGGCATTCACAAAAGCATCATATTGGCCATCGCCCTGCGAATGTTCCTCAAACAATTCGCCATTGATAGAAATATTCAGCGTAACCGATGGCTTTAAATTTTTTGAATGCGTGAGCACATAATTGATGATTTGTACTTTTTGTTCGATGCTGTTGCTGTCTAAAATATCAGAAATAATGTAGGGCAAATCTGCCTGTGTAACCATTTCCTTTCTATCGCCCAATTCAATTACCCGTTGGGTAACTTTCTTTAAATCTTCGTCTGATAACTGAATACCCAGTTGCTGCAGGTTGTTGTCTATATTGGCCTTGCCGCTTGTTTTACCCAGTGCATATTTGCGCTGTCGGCCAAAACGTTCCGGCATCAGGTCGTTGTAGTACAGGTTATTTTTTTTATCGCCATCTGCATGAATGCCTGCTGTTTGGGTAAATACATTTTCGCCAACCACCGGCTTGTTGGCCGATATTCTGAACCCGGAAAAAGCTTCTACCAGTTTACTTACCGTGTACAATGATTTTTCGGCAACAGCAGTTTTTACATCCGGCATAAAATCGTTTAACACAGCGATGGCACTTGCCAGTGGTGCATTACCCGCCCTTTCACCCATTCCATTTACGGTTAAGTGAAGCCCGTGTGCACCTGCTTTTACTGCTTCCAGTACATTCGCTATACTTAAATCATAATCGTTGTGTGCATGAAAATCAAAATGCAATTGCGGGTAACGTTGTACCAGTTCTGATACATATTCAAAAGTTTCTGAAGGAATCAGCACGCCCAATGTATCCGGTAACAGAACCCTTTTGATGGGTTGATGCTGTAAAAAATCAAGGTATTCCAACACGTACTCTTTTGAGTTGCGCATCCCGTTGCTCCAGTCTTCCAGATAAACGTTGCATTGCAAACCTTTTTCAACTGCCAGCGAAATTACAGCGGCAATTTCCGCAAAATGTTCCTGCGGTTTTTTCTTCAACTGGTGCGTAAGATGATTGAGCGAGCCTTTAGTTAACAGGTTCATTACCATTGCCCCGGCTTCCAGCATCCAGTTTACGGAAGTTTCACCATCAACAAATGTAAGCACCTCTACCTGGTTTAGATATCCATTTTTACCAGCCCAATCAGTTATTTTTTTTACTGCCTGAAACTCTCCTTCCGATACTCTTGCAGAAGCTATTTCAATCCTGTCTACTTTTACTTCAGTTAGTAAAAGCTGGGCAATGGTTAATTTTTCAGATGCAGAAAAAGACACACCGCTGGTTTGTTCACCATCACGAAGGGTGGTATCCATTATTTCAATATATCTTGGATATTTTTTCAATTGTATACAGCAATGCTGTTTAAAAGATGAATGGTTAAAATGATGAAGGATCTGTGGTGTTTATCCGGCCCGGGTTATATCGCATGCACTTTTGCAAAAGACGCAATGTCTTCTTTCATGGCCTGCAAATAGTCAATGTCATCAAAGCCATTTAACAGGTTGTTTTTTTTATATCCGTTGATGTTGAATGTTTCTTTTTCGCCTGTGGAAAGAATGGTGATGGTTTGTTCAGGAAGGCTTACTGTAAACTGGTTGGTTGGATCTGCTTCAATAGACGAAAATATTTTTGCCAAAAATTCAGGACTAACCTGTACTGGCAATATGCCCATATTAATGGCATTGTTTTTAAAAATATCTGCAAAAAAACTAGATACTACGCAACGGAATCCATAATCATAAATGGCCCAGGCTGCATGCTCCCGGCTGCTACCACTTCCAAAATTGGTACCGCCTACCAGTATCTTACCGGTATAAATCGGATTGTTCAAAATAAACTCCTGCTGGGGTGTATCATCTGCATTATAGCGCCAGTCTCTGAAAAGATTATCTCCAAAGCCTTCCCTTTTGGTTGCTTTTAAAAAACGTGCAGGAATGATCTGGTCTGTATCTACATTTTCGATGGGCAATGGAACAGCAGTGCTTGTAAGTTCATTAAATTTATCGTAAGCCATAATTCTAATTAATAATTAATAATTGATAATTAATAATGTAATGCAAATATTACATCAGGTCTCTTGGGTCGGTTACATATCCTGTTACGGCAGCAGCAGCAGCCACGAGTGGGCTTGCCAGCAATGTTCGGCTGCCAGGTCCTTGCCTTCCTTCAAAATTACGGTTACTGGTACTTACTGCGTATTTGCCTGCAGGCACTTTATCATCGTTCATTGCAAGGCAGGCAGAACAACCAGGTTGACGCAACAAAAATCCTGCTTCAGTTAAAATATCCAGTATGCCTTCTTCTTTAATCTGAGATTCAACTATGTGAGACCCGGGTACTACCCAGGCTGTAACATGGTCTGCCTTTTTACGGCCTTTTACAATGGATGCAAAAGCCCTGAAATCTTCAATACGGCCATTGGTACAACTGCCGATAAATACATAGTCTACTTTTTTACCGATCATCTGATCTTCTTCATGAAAGCCCATGTACTTCAACGATTTTTCGTAGGTGGCAGTTCCTCCTTTTAAATCGGCGCCTTTAGGAATTGATTTTGAAATACCCATGCCCATTCCGGGATTGGTGCCATACGTAATCATTGGCTCAATATCTGCCGCATCAAAATTATATTCTACATCAAAGGGTGCACCTTCATCTGTTTTTAATGTTTTCCAATACGCCAATGCAGTATCCCAGGCTTCGCCTTTAGGTGCTAATTCACGCCCATTGATATAATTGAAAGTAGTTTCGTCAGGGGCTATCATGCCGCCACGGGCACCCATTTCAATACTCATATTGCAAACCGTCATACGGCCTTCCATGCTCATCTTTTCAAATACCTCACCTGCATATTCAACAAAATAACCGGTGGCCCCAGCAGTGGTTAATTTAGAAATAATATATAATGTAACATCTTTTGGTGTAACCGCTTTACCCAAACTACCGGTTACGTTGATACGCATTTTCAACGGCTTTGGCTGCATGATACATTGAGAAGATAACACCATCTCCACTTCAGATGTTCCTATTCCAAAAGCTATGGCACCAAATGCGCCATGTGTAGAAGTATGAGAGTCGCCACATACTATTGTCATACCCGGAAGGGTAATGCCATTCTCAGGTCCTACCACATGCACAATACCATTTTTAGGATTACCCAATCCCCAATGCGAAATACCGTATCTGGCAGAGTTTTGTTCCAGCGCTTTTAACTGGTTGGCAGATAACGGATCTGCAACCGGAAGATGCTGATTGATGGTGGGCGTATTGTGATCGGCAGTAGCAAAAGTATGTTCGGGAAACATCACTTTTATACCCCGGGTTTCAAGGCCCAGGAATGCAACCGGACTGGTTACTTCATGGATAAAATGCCGGTCGATAAAGAACACATCCGGGCCATCTTCAATTCTTCTTACCACATGTGCATCCCACACTTTATCAAACAAGGTAGCTGGCTTATTACTCATTGTAAAAGATTTTTTGAATTATTTTGCAAATATCCATTGTTATTGGGTAAAAATTGCAAAAACAAGGATAAATCTGAACTAAGGTTGAATAAAAACTTTGGATTTGTTTTAAAATTCAGATTTTTCCTATTTCGTTTTCTTCTTCAAACGGTGTTTACTTCACCATAAAGAATCAAAGCTATTATACATTTTTGATACCTCCCTTCCGGAAAAAATAAAAAAGAACTTTTGTCAACTGGTTGTTATCAGTAAAAAACATTTTTCCATATCAACGTCAGATTGTACCTTCACTCATCAGATGACCTGACGACTATGGATACAATTGTAAAAAGAAGCGGCCTGTGCGATGAGGTAGTAACCAAATTGCAGCAACAAATTGCTTCGGGCAAATTAAAGTCCGGCGAAAAATTGCCTTCGGAACCTGAACTGATGCTACAGTTTGGTGTAGGACGTTCCAGCATCCGGGAGGCTATCAGGATACTCTCCAACAAAGGATTGCTAAGGGTTAAACAAGGTGTCGGGACTTTCGTGGACGTACAAAATGGTACCCCGGTGCATTGGTATGACCGGTTACAAACCTCCACCGCAAAAGACCTGAATGAAGTAAGGCAACTGCTGGAACTAAAGATTGCTGAAAAAGCTGCTATCAACCGTACACAAAAAGATATTGCAATACTTACAAAATTATTAAAGAAAAGATTGGATGCTGCTCAAAATAACCAGGCAGACGAATGTATTGAAGCAGACATACAGTTTCACATCGCCATTGCAGATGCTGCCAAAAATGATATTCTGGCAGACCTCTATAAAAACATTGCAGCACAAATAAAAAAATCATCCAGACAGGTAAATATCGATACGGAAATGTTTGTAATTAAACACTCCCTGCACGAAGACCTGCTGAAAAGTATTATCAATAAAGAACCAAAGAAGGCATGGACTTGTATGATGAAAATTATTGGGGAGAAGGCTTAAGGCAAAAAACTGAAGGCTGAAGGCAAAAAGCTTTTACTTCATTCCTGTTAGTTGAAACCCGATACATAATACGCATGAATATATTTCGCAACAATAAAAGTTTACTTGTTCTGATTACCGGATTTTTCAGTTGTCAGATAGTGCTTAGCCAAAAGCAAAAAGCATTGTTGCTTTCAGAAGCTATACAAACAGGGCTTCAAAATTATCAGGGCATACAGGCCAAACAAAATTACTTGCGATCATCTGCTGAACTTTTAAATAACACACGTGCAGAATACCTGCCCAATGTAGTGGCATCTATTCAACAGGGTTTTGGAACCATCAACGGACAGTTCGGGCCTTCATCTGCATATGGCGTTAGCGGAACCACTTCATCCGGCCCTGTCAACAGTAGTCAGAGCTGGTCGGCTGCCTTTGGTGGTGTGTATGTTATCAATACCAACTGGGAAGTATTTTCTTTTGGCAGGTTACAATCAAGGATCGCTTACTCGGCTTCACTGGTAAATAAAGATTCAGCCGATCTTGCCCAGGAACAATTTATACAAAGCATAAAAATAGCAGGCGCTTACCTGAATTTACTGGTAGCACAAACCTTGCTGAAAAGTGCCAATGCAAATCTGGAAAGAGCGAAGTCTGTACAATTGGTTGTTACTGCCCGTACAAAAGGTGGACTGAATGCCGGTGTTGATTCTTCCATTGCCAATGCAGAAGTTTCCAAAGCAAAACTGCTCATCATTGATGCCAGCAATACGGAACAACAATACAGCAATCAACTGGTACAACTGATGAATGCCGCTCCATACCCATATAGTGCCGACACTATCTTTTTAAAAACATTACCCGCCACTTACAATACTGACCTGGCAATAGAACAAAATCCACAGGTGAAATTTTATAAAAGCCGTATTGACCAAAGTAACAGCTATGCTGGTTTACTGGGCAAAAGTATTATGCCCGGTGTAAACCTGTTTGGTATTTTTCAAAGCCGTGGGTCTGGTTTTGATTATAATTATACCGCACTCAACAACAACTATACAAAAGATTATTTTACCGGTATCAAGCCAACCCGCAGCAATTATGTAACCGGGGTTTCGATGGCGTGGAATATTATGAGCATCGCCAAAATAAAGCACCAGGTAACTGCCCAGCAATTCATTTCAAAAGGATTACAAAATGAATATGATCTTATCAGTACACAATTAAAAGATCAGTTGATGCTGGCCGATCAACGCATCGCAAATAGTTTACAAAGCTGGCATGAAGCGCCTGTTCAATACAAAGCTGCTTCAGACGCCTACCTGCAAAAGTCGGTGTTGTTTAAGAACGGACTTAGCAATATCATAGACCTGCAGCAGGCATTATATTTATTAAACAGGGCCGAAACGGATGTAAGCGTAGCCTATATTAATGTATGGCAATCGCTGCTGCAAAAAGCCGCGGCCTCCGGCGATTTTGATTTGTTTTTGAAACAGACAAGATAAAAGTTATAAGTTATAAGTTATGAATTATGAGTTTTTCAGGTCAGAATAACATCCTGGTAATGAGATGTAAACCAACTTTTAGAAAGACAAAAAAATGAGAATGTCTGTGCCTAAAATAGGTTGACAGATTTTATAGTGATTCAAATAGGTTTAGCTGTGTATCTTCTGGTTTATTTTTATTAAGTTTTACCATGTATATTTTCATTTTTCTTCTATTTTCTTTACTTACTCCAGCCAGTTGTCTTTCATATTCAACCGGCGACATTTTTTGAAGGCTTTGATGTGGCCTTGTTTAATTGTATGACGCTATTACTTCGTCTGATTTTTTTTCCATTTCCTTTCTGTTGTTAATTTCCATTCTTTTCAAGTACTGATTTTTAATAGTATCATTGACCCGTTCTATATGGGTGTTTTCATACACGTCATTGCAAATGATTATTTGTATGCCATACTCTTCAAGCATAATTGTATAATCATCGCTGGCATACTGAAAAAAAAATTATAACTCATAATTCATACCTCATAACTATCCGGAGGACGCCCTTTTCAACTTCATTTTTCCAAACCGGTTTTTCACATCGTCAATCGCTTTGTAGAGATCATTTTTGCGTTCCACATTATTAAACAAATTAGCTTGTACAGCCTCGTTGGTCAGTTCGCTTAAACGCACGCCCAGCAATCGTATTGGCTTTCCTTTTTTGTATAGTTTATGAAACAATTCCTTCACCACCGGAATAATTTCGTCATCGGCACAGGTTAATGGGATGGTAGTTTGCCGGGAGGTAGTTTCAAAATCGGGGTATCGTATTTTAACTGCCACACAGCCTGCTGCTTTTCCATCCTGTCTTAATTCAAAAGCAATTTTTTCTGTTAGCCTTACCAGCTCGCTCATTAAAAAAACAGGGTCGGTTTTATTTTCATTAAAAGTATTTTCACTGGATATGGATTTGGCTTCCCGGTATTGCCTTACTTCACTGTTGTGCAAACCAAAACTTTTGTTCCATAAATCAGTACCCCATTTTCCCAACCGTTCTTCCAGTACTTCTTTTGTTTGAAGGCTGATATCGTTGATCGTGTAAATGCCCATCGCTTTTAAAATCTCGTAGGTTTGGTCGCCAACACCGGGTATTTTATTTACGGGAAGCGATGCCAAAAATTCCTTTTCTTTCCCAAATGGCACCTGCAGGTAGCCATTTGGCTTGGCTTGGTTGGTGGCCATTTTGGCAATCATTTTATTATTACCCATGCCGAACGAAATGGGCAATTGTGTTTCATCAATAATCTGTTGCCGCAAATCAATCGTCCATTGAAGGGGATTAAAAAAAGTATCCATTCCCGTAAGGTCTAAATAAAATTCATCAACAGAAGCTTTCTCAAACAAAGGTGCTTTGGCGGCGATGATATTTGTAACCCAACAGCTGAACTTGCCGTAATCAGCATAACTTCCTTTTAATGCAATAGCCTGCGGGCACAACTGCAAAGCTTTTTTAGAGGGCATGCCCGAATGGATGCCAAACTTACGTGCCTCATAACTACAAGACGATACCACTCCCCTTTCGCTTCCACCAACAAACACAGGTTTGCCTTTCAGCGAAGGATTGTTCAATACCTCTACCGACACAAAAAATGAGTCAAGGTCAAAATGAGCAATAATGCGTTGCAGCGCTTTTTTCACAGGATAAATTTACAAAAAGGGCGGGTACTTATGGGTAATAAAGTTTGGGTTGGTAAAAAAATTGTCCGCGCCAGGAAGCTATGGTCATCATTGTTGTGTCACTCACTTTTACTTTTTTAGCTCTTTGGTACGCTTTCTAAATTCACTGGCTGGTGCTGAAAAAGAATAACTAATATTCCCTTCTCACATCATTTTATTCTAAAAATATTGTAAAAAATACCGCACTTAAATATGTCCACAAAAAAGTAAACAAAAGATGAATGGTTGTTTCAAATGCTTTCCCTTTCCACAGTTTTGATGAGTAGCCCACAATCTGCACAATTAATCTGAATGTCCAAAAAACACCTAACCCTAAAGAAATAATTTTTCCTAATTCAGTATGTACAATTTGATCGGAACATACCAAACATAAAAGTCCCATCAGCAAAACCGTTAATGCTATAAAAAATGTATGCACATATATCATTTGCCTGTTAAGCAAACTCACGGAACTAAATTCATTTTTCCAGTCAAAATATTTTGGAAATACCATGTGTACCAAGGCCAGTAGTATTAATAAAACCCCAATTATCCTAAGCTGTAGCTGCATGTTTTTCAAGTGTAAAAATGGCAATAAATGGCGTTTGTTTTTGCTGCTTTTTGATTCTTAATCCTGCTGTGTTAAAAGTCTGATGCCAGGAAACTATTGGCAAAAAATGAAAGAACCCAACATTGTATGCCAAAAAGTTCGCACCATCTCTCAGATTCTCCGTAACAAAAATCTGTCCTTCCGGCATTAAAATTCTGCGAAGTTCCTTAAAGAAAATTGCTCTTTCATTATCATCTCTTATTTCATGTGCAGCAAGCGTTACAAAAATTTTATCTGCGCAGTTATCGGGCATTGGTATAACTGAAGTAACAATTTTTTTGGTATTTTGAAATGGCGGATAGACCTTCCTGGCACGCTTTATAGAAACTTCGGTATGTTTTTCCTGGTCATAAAAATCAAAGACGATTAATTCTGCATTGGGAAATTTGGCACTTAGTAAAACACTTGTTTCATCAAACCCGGCATGAATGTTTACAATTTTTATATTATCATTATTGGGAAACAGCCAGCTAAGTTTATACAAGTTTGACAAATCGTATACATACCATGAAACCAATAATGACATTAAGGTTGTTGCAAGTATTAGCAGAAACAAAATAAAAAAAAAGCGTTGCCAGGTTTGCGAAAGATAATTATCCAGGCAAAATAAGCCAACCAAAAAAGCAACGGACAAAATATAAAAATGCCAGTTAAATCTTATAATGTTGCCAACACCTTGAAACGGTTTTCTTATTTGATCCATTGCTCTGTGTTACCTTTTTTCCAATGGTATGGAATATCTTCAATGATAAAAGCGTTTGCCAAAACTGGATTTATTATATTTAATGTTTGCAAAAAACCAACATTATAACTGATAACTTTCAAAGGTTTTGGTATCCAGTTTTCTCTTACCCCTTCAATAATTAAAACCTTTTTATTTTCAGCATTGTACGTAAACGTAAACGGTAAAGGACCTGCAAACCTTCTGGCTTCCTTCCAGTGTGCAAACGGTGAGTTAACCGGTAACAATATATCCTCAGCAGAATCGTCAATTTCAACTTTTAAATTTGATTTGATTGATTTTAATATGCGGTATCCATTTTCATTTGACTTTCCAATATCCGTTGTTGTATAGTTGTAATGCGTAAACATATTTCCTAAAAACTCCATTCTCCTTTTATCAGTTTCAGATTTCAAAATATACAAACCCCTTAATCGATTGCCGGCATTGTTTGTATATTTTACAAATAACCGATAGCCTGCCAGGAAGAAATCAGTACCCATAAACTTTGGAAATCCTTTAGGCCGAAGGTCTATTGTATGAACCATTGCAACAGCGATAAACGCCCACTCGTCATTAAATGTATCTAACTCCAAACATTCAGGAATAAGATTTTGAAATTGCTCTTTCTTCACTGCAAACGTTAACACTATGGAACTGGTAAAATGAGCCTCAACAGCAAATGGATGATTTTTTAAAAATGAGAGCATGCTATGTTTGTTTGGCTAATTTTTTATTCAGGATAAATTCATTGCTGTAAATTACCAGTATGAAGATAAAGGCAAAAAGTGAATTTAATTTTCCCCAAAGCAATAAATCCGGGACAAGTAAAAATTCAAGAGTATTCATTACTGCAATGACTATAATTTGAATGATTGCATTCAATCTTGTTTTAATGCCGCTTACAATCCAGATTGCGATTATGATCTCAGATACACCAATTGCTTTTGTAAGAATCAGAGAATAATCGGCACCTAAAATCCGCTCCACGATTTGTTGGTGCCGTGGTACAAGATTTAAAACTTTACAGAAAAATCCATTCACCAACCAAACTGAAGCAATGAGATAGTTTAATATTTTATGAAGACTTTTTACTTTGCCCATTTATCCTTTCTTAAACTATTTTTATTGCAAATAATCGCATTCAATTTTTACCGGTAAATATCCAGCAACCCATCCGGCAAAGTAACATACACTTTCCTGTTTTGCTGGTCAATCTTATCCAGCGATTCCTGGTGTATTGGTATCAGGGCTTCTTTGCCATCTACTAAAACGGCACACAATATCTGGTGAGGTTGTTCAATCACTTCTAAAATTTCACCCAGGTCTTCGTCTTCGTCGGTAATCATGTGAAAGCCGAGCAGCGCAATGGGGGATGTTTTGGCTGCATGGATTTTAAAGTCTTCTTCTGTAAGCCATACTTCTTTCGGAGTTAATTTCCGGGCGGTTTCTTTGCTATCTATTCCTTCTAATTTTATATACAGTTCCGCATCATTTTTTATGGATGCGGCTGTTATAAAATAAGGCATAAAATTATCTTTCCTCTCTTCTATAAAAATTGTTTCCAGGCCCTTCAGCGAAGTTTTTTCTCCGAGGCTCTGCTGCAATACCAGCTCCCCTTTTAAACCAAAACTGGCGGCTAATTTTCCTATTTTAAAATACTGGCTCATGATGTTGCAAGGTATGCATTAACAAAGCGGTGAAATAAAAAAAGCAATCCCGAATAAACAGAATTGCTTTAAAAGAATTAACGGAACAGCAATCTTATTCTGCTGTTTTGGTTTCTTCAGTCGTTGCTGCAGGAGCGGCAGTTTCGGTAGTTGCAGCAGCAGGTGCTTCGGCAACTTTTCTAACTACGGGTTGATTGCGGCTATCAGTACGGGCCTTTTTATGGGCTCCCTGACGTTTTGCAATGTGAGCATCATGCTCAGCACTCCAGGCAGTAAACTTTTGCATTGCAACAG
>JAYUBR010001197.1:0-3378 GCA_043740775.1 Ferruginibacter sp.
CTGCAATCAGGTTTAATGGTTGCCATTGTGGTGATATTTTTAATGCTGGCAGCTAACTTCCAGTCCTTTAAAGTTTCGTTGGTTGTTCTGGCAACTGTACCCGCTGTAATACTAGGCTCGCTGGTATTATTGATGCTTACGGGCTCAACACTCAACCTGCAATCTTACATGGGTATGATCATGTCTGTTGGTGTTTCTATTTCTAATTCGGTATTATTAATAACCAATGCGGAGCAATTACGCAAACACAACGGCGATGCGGTTTTATCTGCCAAAGAAGCTGTGGCCTTGCGTATGCGCCCCATCCTTATGACGAGTGTGGCAATGGTTGCAGGGATGATGCCAATGGCAGCAGGATTGGGAGAAGGCGGTGATCAGGCATCCCCATTAGGCCGTGCAGTAATTGGCGGATTGATTGCCTCGACATTTGCAGCCTTATTTATTTTACCATTGGTATTTGCATGGGTACAGGGCAAAGCCAGTACACAATCTGTATCATTAGATCCCGAAGACAAAGAAAGTAAACACTATATACCATCTTTATATGAAAAGAAATAACCTGGTAATTATGGCATTCTTTCCATGCAGCATTTTGGTGGCGGGAAGTTTTGAAAGCTGTAATTCATCCGATATAGGAGAGGCAAAGATAAAAGCACCGGTAATTGTGGCGGCTCCCCCAACACCTACCTTTGTATTGCGGAGGGGCATGCTTTCCACCAGCCTTGATATACCGGGTGAGCTGGTATCTTTTCAACAGGTAGACCTGTATGCAAAGGTGAGCAGCTTTGTAAAAAAAATTTACGCTGATGTTGGTTCACAGGTTAGCCAGGGACAATTACTTGCAGTAATGGAAGCGCCAGAGATCAATTCACAACTGGCAGGTTCACAATCAAAACTGGAATCCTTCAATGCATTATACCAGGCTAGCAAAGCCACTTACAACAGGTTGCTGGAAACCAGTAAAACACCGGGCACTATTTCTCCCAACGAACTTGAACTGGCACTGGCCAAACAAAACTCAGACCTTGCCCAGTTGAATGCGGCAAAAGCTGCCAGCAGGGAAATTACAGATACAAAAAATTATCTTGAAATAAGGGCACCATTCAGTGGCATCATCAGTGTAAGAAATGTAAATGCGGGTGCCTATGTAGGGCCGTCCGGCAAGGGCTCTGACCTTCCCATATTTTCTTTGCATCAGCAAAATAAATTGCGCCTGAAAGCATCTATACCCGCAGCTTACACTTCTTTTCTCAACAATAAAAGCGAAATAAATTTCACTGTAAATTCTTTGGCAGGAGAAAAGTTTACCGCTAAAATTGCCCGCCGTTCCGGAGCGTTGGATAACCGGCTTCGTTCCGAGTCCATTGAAATGGACGTTGATAACAGTAACAGAAAATTATTGCCGGGCATGGTGGCAGAAATTTCGATTCCCCTAGCGGGGCAGGATAGTAGTTTTGTAGTTCCCAAAACAGCCGTAGTAAGTTCTACTGAAAAGATATTTGTAATACGAAAACTAAACGGCAAAGCCGAGTGGGTAGAAGTTAAAAAAGGGCGTGATGCAGATGGAAAAACAGAAGTGTATAGCGGCAGCTTAAACCCAGGTGATACCATCGTTACAACTGGTAGCGAAGAGATACGTGATGGGAGTGCTATAAAGTAATTTTTAGGATCGGCTGATTGCAGTTTGCAAATGGCCGCATTAAAAATTCATTATACAATTGCAGAGAGATTGGGATAACCCACATACAAGTAAGTACTTTTGTAATTTTTTATTTTTTCCCCATTACATTTATCATGTCATCATTCACATTTCCGATTACCAATGAAAAGAAAGTTGTCAATGGTTACTTTAATGCAAAAAGTAACGATGCCTGTAGTCATTGATGTTTGAGAGGATGGGCAACAACAGGGCAACATGAAAACATAACCAAAAGAAGACAAGGATAAAATCTTTTCTAATTAAAAAACAGAAACTGTTTTGTAGTGACCTCTCCTGTTATTTCGCACAAATGTATTAATAATTTGGAAATCCTTTAATGCTTCACAATAATATTTACTGTATGGTTTTGCATAACCTTCACTGATCATTAATTCATTTAAGCAAGTACCATCTGCAAGAAAAACATAGGCCAGTGTTCTGCCATAAGCATCGATACCATTTTGTTTTTCCATTTGTATTGTTACAGAAGTTCCAACCGGAGTAATTGAATTTAAAAAAGTTTTTGATTGTTGTCCTAACGACAAAAGCAATTGACCAGGCAAGTGTGTTTCTTTTTCATCCTGTTGCAGTTTTTTCGACCTCTTTATTTCAGGCGCATCAATACCTAAAAATCTTATTTCCTCTTCCTGCTTATTAAAAATATTCATTACAAAAATGCCATCCCCATCAACCACCTTAGTGATTTTGAGGTGCGTTTTTATAATTGCCTGTCCGTATGCTTTGAATTGCATCATCTTGCTTCGTTTAACTAACTGAATTACAGCGTATTGCAATGTAAATTTGTATTAAAAAAATGAATTTTCAAAATTAAAATTTAATATCATGGCAAAGCAAACAGGTTTAGTTCGTTACTCTGGTTCAATGGGCGGAGTAAGACATTTTAAAATCAAAGGTTTATCTGGCGACTTCGCCGGATTGAACGGTGGTCCTTCAGGAGATCAAATTAAAACGGCTCCTGAGTTTGAACGTACTCGTGAAAATATGAACGAGTTCGGCGGATGTGCCACCACAGGAAAATCCATTCGTGTTGGTCTCAGTCAGTTGGTGAAACAAATGAGTGATCCGCAAATGACCGGAAGATTAACCGGTGTAATCAAGAAAATTAATTTGGAAGACCAAACAGAAGCCAGGGGTTACCGGGCAATTTTGATTTCACAGGAAAAGCAGTATTTGATTGGCTTTGCATTCGATAGGAATGTTAGCCTGGAAGGTGTGTTTACTGCACCTTACACATTGTCGAGTACTGTTGGCCGTGATAGCGGTACGTTTACTGTTCCTGCATTCAATCCGGCAAACCTCGTGAATGCACCTACTGGTTCAACTCACTTTCGTTTGATTCAGGCTTTGGCTTGTGTTTCTAATTTTGCTTACAATGATCAGACCGGAACTTATGACCCAATTGATACGGCAAACAATGAACTTTCAGATGTGCAGTATTCTGGCTACATCGATTTGTTCACTCCGGTAGCAGCTCCAACTGTTATAACAGCTACACTGCCAGGATCGCCTACACTTACTGCTGATGCAAGTGTGTTGCAATGTATTGGCATTGAGTTTTATCAGCAAGTAGGACCTAACTACTATCTGTTTAACTCAGGTAATGCCCTGAAGATTCAGGATATTTTTTAAGGATTGAAATATCTACTCTGTTGTGAGCC
>JAYUBR010001198.1:0-3374 GCA_043740775.1 Ferruginibacter sp.
CACCAGAATTTCTTTTGCTTCGTTTGTATAAGTCGAATTAGGATAGTCGTTTAAAAACTTTCTCATTTCATTCAGAGCCACATCCGGGTAGCCAAGATCGTACGATAGTTTGCCATAATTGAAAACAGAAATTTCCTGTTGCTGTTTGTTGCTGCTGTTATTGGCACAATATTGAAAAGCCGTTCTTGCATTTGCTTTCTGATTGGTTCTTAAATAACAATCGCCCAGCAGATACATTGAATTTTGTCCTAACGAATCCTGCTCATTACTCAATTGTTTAAACCCTTCAATTGCTTTGTTTAATTGTTTGGCTTCGTAATAGCAATAACTCAATTCGTACAAATCTTCCTTGCTTACCTTTTTGGTATTTTTTACATAATATTCCAGCAGCGGCAAGGCTTTTGCGTAATTTTTTCTTTCAAAATACATTTGTCCCAGCAACTGTTTCATTTCTTTATCGTAGTACAAACCTCCCCTGCTTAAAGTGCTTTCACCATACCGCAAACTCTCATCTTTTTTATTTTGAAAATAATAGATTTCGGCAATGTAGTAAGGCACCACGCCTTTATATTCCTCCTTCATTTCTACCAGCTTAAAAGCTTTTAACGCCTCTGCATAACCGCGGTCGTAATAACTTATAAAACCATAATAATAATTGGCAGGAATGTAATATTTATTTTCAGGCAACTGGTGAATTTCGTTGAACAATGGTTTGGCATCCTTAAAACGTTTCAGGTTAAAATAGCAATACCCCATTTCAAATTTTGCATCCGCAATTTCTTCATTGCTCAGGTTATCAAGCGATGCCTGTTCATAATATTTAATGGCATTGGTATAATCATTTTTTACAAAATAAAATTTACCCAAATGATAACTCATTAATTCCAGTCGGGGCTGATTGTTTATCCAGTCTATGTAATGCTTTGCTTCTTCTTCTGCAATGGGCAACTGCAACTTCAGCCGGCATACGATGTAGTAATAATTTACATCATCATGCAAATACACATTGTTACTTTTTTGTTCATCGGGATATTCTTTCTTTACCGCTTCCAGTAAAGGATACGCCAGTGCATACTGCTGTTTAATAAACAATTCCTTTGCGTCTTTAAACTTTTTTTCTGCATCGGTAAAAACGTGCGTGGGTTGTGCAATTACTGAAAAACAAAAAAGTACTGCTGTCAGCAGCAAAAAATAGGTAGGTTTTTTCATGTTGATTATATCATTCATTATTGCTAACAGTAAAATTAACTATATTGCCACTCAAGCAAACACCATTCCAAATCAGTTGTTAATAAGTGGATAACTGTTGCATTCAAAACGAAATGTACATTTGAAAGCCTGTTAAAAAAAAGATAAAGAATAAATATTTTTTTATTATAGATCAAAAGTTTAAACCCTCATTGATTTTTGCTTTTGAAATGATAGTGTCATTTTTATAAATTGTTACCTGCTATACTCTGTTTTATCTCCTGTTTCACACTACTTCTTACAACCCTTCATTACATTGCAATTGATGAGAGTAAATATTTTTTACGGTATAAATAATGATAAAGATTAAATTGCCGGAAATTTACAATGCTTAAAAAAACAGGATGAAAAAATTGTTCTCTTCAAAGTACAGTGCCAATGCTGTAAATGCAGCGATGCTGATGTTAAGGCTGGGGCTTGGTACGCTAATGCTGGTGGTGTACGGGTTTCACAAAATTACCCACTTCAGCGAAACAGCGCAACACGTACCTAACCTGCTGGGAATGGGAACAACCGTTAATGCTTGCTTAATAATTTTCGCTGAATTTTTTTGTTCCTTATTCTTAATTCTTGGGCTGTTTACAAGGTTTGCGTGCATCCCTTTAATCATTGCCATGAGTGTTGCATTGTATAAAGTAAATCATCTTGATTTTTTTGGACAGGGGCAGACAGCGGCATTATATCTTACCGGTTTTATTGCTATTTTATTAATTGGCCCAGGTAAAGTGAGTGTGGATGGAATGATGGGGAAATAGATTTTAATTACCAAATTTCCTGATGTGCTAATTTGCTGTTAAATACAGTAGCCTCATTTTAATTAGCTAACATTAGCAGATCAGCACATCAGCACATTAACTATGTATACTACAGAAACTCAAATAAGAATTCATTATGCACTTACAGACCAGATGGGAGTTGTGTATCATGGGCATTATGCAGAGTTTTACGAAATAGGCAGGGCCGAAGCAATCAGGGAACTGGGATATAGTTATAAAGATATTGAAGCAATGGGCATTATTATGCCCGTAGTGGATATTCATAGCCGGTTTTTACGGCCCGCAAAATATGATGACCTGATAACGGTTAAGACTACATTGAGAGAATTACCCATACACCATAAAATTGTTTTTCATTCAGAAATATACAATGAAGCAGGCGATCTTTTAAACACCGGCGATGTAACACTTTATTTTATGGAAGCAAAACACATGAAACGCTGCGAAATGCCCGCTGCGCTTAAAGAAAAGCTGGTAAAATATTTTAAAGAATCTGTTTAATTGACATCCCTCAAAATATATCTGCGGTACAAACCTGCTAAAAATTAAACCCTGTGATAGTCGCCCTTCCATTGGGCAATTGCCATTTTAATTTCTTTGGCCGTCATGTTTTCATCTACCGCTTTTTTTGATAACGCAACAAATTCATCATCGCCTGCAAAACGCAAAGCAATAATTTGGCGCATCGTTAAACGACTGTCGAATTGTTTAGCGGTTGCAACAAAGTGCCTGAAATTTTCTTCTGCCCTTATGGCCCTGTCCTGCGCCTTTAATGCAAAAGCTCTTGCAAAAAAAGCAAGTACAAGCGTGGCAAAAGAAAGCGCTACCAATAAAGAGGCTGAGTAAATATTTGCTTCGGCCGAATGAAGAAGATTTACAACAGAACCAATTAAAATAATTAAGAGCAAGGGCAATATTACATAGTGAAATGCGGGAACAAACTGGCTGTGGTTTTTATAATTCTGTGTAGACATATAAATTGTTTAGCAGCGAAATACCGGTGTTAGTTTCAATAAAAAAAATAAACCTTTCTTCTTCAAAAAAATTACACCATCAACCGTGGCTTTTAAGTCAGCATCATTTCAACACATCCAGCAGATTCCATATTTTTTCTCTTACCGTACCGGGATTGCCATCAAAATTATTTACCATAAAACAAAAAGTATAGGCATTACCATTATTGCTGTTGATGTAACCAGCGTAAGTTCTAACGCCATTGATATAGCCATCCTTCATGGTCATGTTGTTGATTACGGGAGTTTGTGAAAAAACCTCTCCCGTCAAACCAAATATACACACAATGTGAATAGCTCAAATGGCGTATAGTTTTTGTTATAGAAAGGTATGCAA
>JAYUBR010001199.1:0-10881 GCA_043740775.1 Ferruginibacter sp.
ATTGTTTTTTTTGTAAATGTATATCCTGCTGAAATACTTTTTAATGCAAAGTAGGCACCGTTTTGAATCCAGAGATCAGATGAACGGTAGTTATCATTCAGGTTATTCCTGGTAAGTTTGGGAACACTGTTACTGGTACCTTGCCCATGCCAGCGGTTTTTTTGATCTGCATACCAGTTAAAGTTTTCGCTTGCATCCAGCCCCGCCAGCCGGTCAGCATTGTATAACTGCGTATTGGCAACACCAGCAAAATTAAAATTAAAATCAACATGCTGAAAGTTTACAGCGCCATGAAAACCATACACAAAACGGGGATTGGGATCTCCCAGCCTTACCCTGTCTTTATCATCAATAATACCATCGCCGTTTTGATCAACAAACCGTACATCCCCCGGTTTTATATTGGCTTTATTGGGGTCATTTGCAATATTTGGCGCTTTATCTATATCAGCCTGCGTTTGGTATAACCCAGCTGTTTTAAAACCAAAAAACGAAGCGATAGGCTGTCCTTCATACGTGCGGGATATATCGGCATTTTCCCTGCCGTAAGGTGTAGATCCCAAATAGGTGGAATTGCCATATAATTTGGTAACCTTATTACGGATAAAAGATCCGTTGCCACCAAAAAAATAATTGACCCGGCCAATTTTGTTTTGATAATTCAATTCTATTTCAACCCCATGGTTGTTTAGCCTCCCAAGGTTTATATTGGGCAGGTTTATATTCCCGGGATCGTCGGGTAATACTCTTTGAGCACCATACGTTTCAACAAGTTGTGCCAACACCAGCATGTCTGTTGTGTTTTTATTAAAATAGGTAACAGAACCACTCAGGTGGTTATTGAATGCAGCAAATTCCAAACTGATGTTAGTCATCACTGCTCTTTCCCAGGTAATGTTGGGATTAGACAGGCTGGTAACATAAGCGCCATTTTGATTGGTAGTATTTGTACCAAAGTTGTAAGAATATCCACCGCCACCAAGGCCACCGCCACCACCAAGGCCTATGGTACTCAGGTATTGAAAATCAGCAATATTCTGATTACCTAACTGGCCCCATCCGCCAGTTAGTTTTAGGGTGTTAATTGCCTTTATATTATTGTGGAAAAAATCCTCATCAGATATGCGCCATCCTGCCGAGAATGCGGGAAAATAGCCCCACCGTTTTCCCGGAGCAAACTTGCTGGAACCATCGGCACGCATGGTACCGGTAAACAGGTATTTACCTTTAAAAGCGTAATTGGCTCTCACAAAAACGGATTGCAAACCTGCAGGATTATAATTTGCCCCACCATTACCAACAGAGGAACTGTTGCCGAGGTTAAGTATCCGCTGATCGGCGCTGGTGTCTGAAAAGCCCGACCTGGAAGCTGAAAAGTAATTACCACTGTATATTTGAGAGGAGTAACCCGCAGTAAGGCCAATGGTATGTACCTTATTAAAATCTGCATTGTAAGTGAGAAAATATTCTTCTAAAAATTGTTTGTTTTTACTAAAATTCTGATTCAATCCGGATATGGATGGCCCCCTTGTTTGCGAAGGGGTGGCAACTGAAAAACCAAAACCTTCATTGGTGTTTTGATCGTACCCATAATTAGCACGTAATTTTAAACCTTTAATTACTTCTAATTCAACGTAACCATTTGCCAATAGCCGGTCGGTTTTGTTTAGCGACGGATTTTCAACAAGGGTAGTAACAGGATTATTAATGTCGCCAAGCTGGTTATCAGCCTGTGAAGTTCCCCAGCTTCCATCTGCATTTACAACAGATATTGCAGGGTTAAAACGAATGGCGCTCCACAACAAACCTGTTTGGGTAGATTTTGTATCAGGGCTATTGGCAGAAGTATTTGAGTAGGTAATATTTTCTCCAATTCTTATCCGGCTGCCGATTTTATGCTCGGAGTTGATACGAAAATTGTATCGCTTAAAATATGAATTAATGATAAGTCCTTTTTCGTTGTAGTAATTACCAGAAAAACTATAGCTGGAACTTGCATTACCTCCACGCAGTGCTATATCCACATTTTGTACCTGCCCGGTTTTTAACACGGCTCTTTGCCAGTCTGTACGCTGCGTTGAATATTTTGGATCATTCCAAATAGACGGCACAGATAGACTGTCGTTGGTAAAAGCTTCTTTTTTTAACACCGCCAGGTCAGGCGCCGTGAGCATATTTAAATTTTTTAACGATGTGTTTGTACCCGTGTAAAAGTTAACCGTTGTTTTTAACGGCTGGTTAAAGCTGCCTTTTTTAGTGGTAACAAGTACAACACCGTTTGCGGCACGTGAACCATAAATTGCTGAAGAAGATGCATCTTTTAATATTTCGATGGATGCAATATCGTTGGGGTTTACATCATTGAGGCCGCCGGCGGGCACGCCATCTATCACCACCAGCGGATCGGAATTATTGATAGTTCCTGTACCCCGGATACGGATACTGGGAACACTCCCCGGAGAACCATCATCGCGGATAATATCAACGCCTGCGGCCCTTCCCTGCAAAGCAGCCACCGCATTACTTACAGGCAGGTTTTTAAAATCATCGCCCTTCACCGTGCTGATAGAACCAGTAACATCGCGTTTACGCTGGGTACCATATCCTGTTACCACTACATCCGTTAACCCGGTTACAGCGGATGATAATGTGATAATCAATGCAGCAGGGGGAACACTGCCTACGGTAATTTTTTCGGTAACTGTTTTAAACCCCACAGAAGAAATTTCGATTTCATAGGTACCTGTGGCCACCTCCAGTTCAAATGTTCCGTCATTGTTTGTTGACGTGCCAATATTTAATTTTTTAATCTGCACCGAAGCGCCGGAAACAGGTTTGTTATTTTCATCTTTCACCGTGCCTTTAACAGGTTGCGTTGCCGTGGCAGCAAGTTCTGCATCTTCTTTCAACAGTGTTGCATCCTGCTTCGCTTTCTCTTTTATTACAATCACCCGGTCTTTAATAATATAATCAAATGGCCGATCTTTAAAACAGATATCCAATATTTCTTCCACCGTTTTTTCCGTCACTTGTAAATTCACTTTCCCGGCTTTGTCAAGCATGCGGCTGTTAAAAATAAAATGGTAACCCGATTTTTCCTGCAACAATTCAAAAACTTCTTCCAGTGTTGCATTTTTTACTGAGATACTCAATTTTTGAGAAAAGCTTTTTGCACTGATATGCATAGTCGCCGCAATCATTAAAATGACAGTTAGTTTCATACCTAGTGTAATTTTTTTCAGGAGGCACCTGGTTGCAATTCGGGGATGCACAGGTAGTGGTGATATCATAAAACTTTAGTTAAGGTGAAAATTCAATTGTTATTGATTGCAACCTTTATTAACCTTTATATTTCGGGCAATGCAGGTCATCGCTGCCAGGTTTTTCATAAACACTTTCTATTCTTTTTTTACCATTCATTTTACTGGTTTTTTTCATGGCAAAACAATTATCTTTTTGTGATCTATTTTAAAATGTACCGTACCTGTTAGCTCCAGCATTTGTAACAGGGCCGAAACATTCTGCATTCGCGGCAACGAAGCGGTAAAATACTGATCATCGTTTTTGGTTTGATACTCCACATCTACATTGTACCAGCGGCTTACCTGGCGCATTATTTCTTTAATGCCTGCTTCTTTAAATCTAAATTCACCATTCTTCCATGCCATTACCTGTTTTACATTTGCAGTACTGATTGCTATTGCATTGGTTGATCTGCTTACAACTGCCTGGTGGCCCGGCTGCAAATTTTTAGTTATCCCATTGTTTGTTAAATTGATATTTCCTTCCAGCAGGGTGGTATTCATATTTTCTTCATCGCCGTAACTCATGATGTTAAAGTGGGTTCCTAAAACAAGTACATCCATCTTACCCGCGGTAACAACAAAAGGCATGGCTGCATTTTTCGCCACTTCAAAATAACCCTCCCCTTTTAGTTCCACCCTTCTTTGCTTACCTACAAAACCGGTCGGGAATTGCAGGGAAGACTCTGCGTTCAGCCAAACTACCGTGCCATCCGGCAATTGAACCTGGTATTGCCCTCCACGGGGTGTTGTAATGGTATTATACAACACTTTTCCATCTGTGTTACCACTCTTTTTATAACTCAATAAACCGGTATTTAACTTAATTATTTTTGTATTGTTTTGATTTGCCAGGTAGCCATTTTGCGCCGTATCCAATAAAATAACCGTTCCATCCGCCAGGGTAAGTACGGCTTTATTGCCGCCAGGTTGTATGTCATTTTGATAGGGCTGTTTATCCCTTGCCGCAATAGTTGCTTCCCTTTTTTTATATAGCAAAAACAAAAGAGCTGTACCCACCAGCAATAACAACGCCGCTGCCGCAACAGATTTTTTCAAAAAAGAAACCACCGTTGCTTTCTTTGAAGCCGGTGTTGCTGATGTCCGGATATTATTCCATAACCTCTCCCAATCTTCCGGCAACAAGGCAATACCAGGCGTTGCCTCCTCCATGGATGCAACAATTATTTGTTCCAATTGCTCATCTGCTTCACTGCCTTTCATTAATGCGAATAATTCTTCTACTTCTTCCCTTGTCGAAATGTTATCAGCATATAATCTCAGTAACTGCCTTATTCTGTCTTGATTCATAAAGGGTAAATGGTAATAATCAACGCCCGTTTTTAAAATAGCACTTCAACTTCTAGTATAGAGTGTTCCGGTGGGCAAAAGGATGAGCGATATTTAAAAAAATAAAAAAATAATTCCGCTCAGTAAAAACGAGGAGGCATTTTCAACAAAGGTTTTAATAAATTTTATCGTTTGCAAAAGATGGCTTTTAACGGTGTGGGGAGAAAGATGAAGCGCCGCTCCTATTTCACGATAGCTTTGGCCATGCTGACGGCTTAAATTAAAGATGCGTTTTTTTTGAGGGCTTAATGTATCCAGCGCCTTGTTTACCAATCGCTGGCATTCATTTGCCTGGATGGTTTCTTCTGTTTCGTTGGAAAGTTTACAGGAGTTAACAGCATACAATTGCAGTATCCGGTTTTGATTGCTTTCCTTTTTTAAATATTGTTTTACCTGGTTGTAGATAATGGTGTAAATATAAGCTGAAGGTTTTTTTACCAGGCGCAACTGGTCTTTACTAACCCAGATGCTGATGAACACTTCCTGGGTAATTTCTTCGGCTGCCACTGTACATTTTGTAAATTTATAGGCAACCGCGTAAGCCCTGGTTTTGTATTGTTCAAACAACTGTTTAAATGCCATTTCATTTCCTTTGTCAATTAAACTGAAAAGCGCAATTGTTTCTATATCGTTGGCAGCAAAGCTCATACGGTTATAAATAGAGCTGTAAGATGAAGAATCCTTGTTAGCATATTGTATTGGTATTATAAATTTACTGATTTTTTTGTAAAACCTGCACCGCACCATTATTGGCAACAGTTACCAGTAATAAACCATTTTTGGTTTGTACACTCACCATGTTCCTTACATCACCGCCAATGTGTAAACCAGTTTCAGAATATGTTGCCGGTTTAAATCCACCCTTTCCGTCTCCCATCAGCACCATCCCGATACCCGCATCCTGTGGCCCCTGCTGCACCCGCAGCGGGTAGAAGTTGCCGGCTATAATGATATCCTTGGCTCCATCGTTGTTTAAATCTGTTTGCACCATTCCATTCACCATACTTATCTGGGCATAAGGAGGTAATTCACTGATGGTCCACTTTTTATTGCCATCATTTTTGAGCAATACCGATTTCAATGTTTTTATTTCTACCGATGCCGCCGTTGCCAGTTGATCACTGGTAAATAAATCTTTCAATTGTGCATCGGCATAGGTTTGATAGCGGCTAAACTTTTTTTGTAAAGAAGGTAGTTGCTCAAAGATTTCATCTCTTGTGGCAACTGGGTAGCTTTTGCCCTGCACATAATAACAAAGTACGGGATCAACAACGCCATCCTGGTTAAAATCTGCATAGGTAATACTCATCGGCTGCACCGGGCTTGCTTTAAAATTGGTATTGATACCCATGTTTCCAAGCACCAGGTCGGTGTCGCCGTCGTTGTCCACATCCAGCGCCAGTATGCGGTTCCACCAGCCATTGGTTGCAGCCAGCCCGTTTGCCGCGGTTTGGTTTACGAGTACTCCATGGCGATTTTCAAAAATGGTAACGGGCATAAACTGCCCTGCTACTACAAGGTCTTCCCATCCGTCTTTATTCAAATCTACCCACACTGCGTCGGTTACCATTCCGGGATGCGCCAACACCGTATCCGTTTGTGCCGCGTCTTTTTCAAAAAGAATATGCCCCCGCCTGCTTTTGTTTTTTAAAATATAACTCTCTGGCGCTTTTGGAAAAAACCCGGGCATAAACCTGCCGCCAATAAATAAATCGGGTAGCCCGTCTTTATTGATGTCGGCTGCACGGGCACAGGAACCGCTGATGGTTTCTGCAGGTATTGCGTTGTCTGCTCTTGTAAAGTTTCCATGACCATCATTTTCAAATATCCTGTCCTGGTAATTTTTGCTGTTGAAGGGGTAATCTGCACCGCCGCTTACCAGATACAAATCCAGGTCGCCATCATTGTCCGCATCAAAAAACAACGCATCCGAATTGCTGAAATTTTTATCGGTATTCCATGGCTGGCTTTCTGCCAGTTTAAAATTACCGTCTTTGGTTTGCAGGTACAACTGGCTTTCCTGCCCTGCAGAAGCGCCTATGAACAAGTCTTCCAACCCATCTTTATTTACATCTGCTTTGGTAATACAGGGGCCGGTTTTAGACCATTGAAAGGGCAATAATGGGTACAATCTAAAATCAACAAAAGAAGAGGACTTGTTTACAAAGCTGATGCCTGATTTTTTGGTTATATCTGTAAACAAGGGCATCACGGGAACGTTGTTACCTGCGGCTACATTGGTGGCAGATTTTTGATTGATGACCAGCAACGTATCTGCATTCATATTTTCAAGCAAGGATATTTTTCCGCCGGGCCAAATTACTTTTACAGATTCAATGATGCTGTCTTTACCCAGCCCGATATGCATCACAGGATCAACTGAAGACTGAAAACCCCGGTTGACATATTGTTCCTGGAACTGTTGTGTACCGTGGGTTTTGATGTATACTTTTGCGCCGATGCCAAACGTATTTTTATTGTCACCAGCCAACCTGATTTTTACATAGTGCGCCGCGGCATTGGAAATATTGTTCCGGTAAATGGTGGCTTTGTCGTTCAGGTTGTTAATCACCAGATCGAGGTCACCATCATTGTCCAGGTCTGCATACACGGCGCCATTGCTGATGGAAGCTTTGCTCAATCCCCAATCTGCAGTAACGTTGGTAAAGCCCAGTTCATGATTATTTTTGAATAAATAATTATTGAGTTTGGTAGAAGGCATGCTTTTTACCAGCTCCCACATTTCTGCCTTGTGGCCGGTTTCTTTGATGTAATTTTCAGAATAGCCGGAAGTGTATTTCACAAAATCCTGGTTGGTCATGTCCTTTAATATCCCGTTAGAAATAAAAAGATCTTTCCAGCCATCATTGTCAAAATCTGCAAACAAAGGTGCCCAGCTCCAGTCAGTATTGGATACGCCCGCAGCCTGCCCTATCTCGCTAAAAATGGGCACCCCGCCGGAATCGTTGCCATTGTTCAATTGCAGGGTATTTCTCATCTGCTGGTGATGAAACCCATGATCTGCCAGCATCATGTACTTATCATAAGTGTCTGCACCACGCAATAATTTCTGGCGGTGATTATCTTCCGGCAACATATCCAGCACCATCACATCAGGCCTTCCGTCGTTGTTATAATCGGCAATATCGCAGCCCATCGCGAATTCAGAAATATGGCCTGCTGCCTTTGTCAATACTTCACTAAAGCTTCCGTTCTTATTATTTAAGTAAAGAAAGTCCCGTTCGCTGTAATCATTGGTTACATAAATATCCGGCCAGCCATCATTGTTGATATCGCTGATAGCCACGCCCAGACCAAAGTTTAACCCGCTGCCGTTGATACCTGCCTCTGTACTCACATCTGTAAAATGCCCGTTATCATTTCTGTATAAACGGTTCCCGAATTTAAGGTTTCGTGTAGCCCGTAATTTTTCTGTATTAAAATAAGGATTGTAAAACATGTCACCATGGTTTACCATAAACATATCCAGGTCTCCATCATTATCCATATCAAAAAAAGCCACTGTTGTAGTATAGGTACCAGGGGCATCTAACCCATATTGTTTTGCACTTTCTGTAAAAGAAGGGATGCCATTTTTGATCCCTTTATTAATGTATAACTCATTGGATCTTTCTTCATCTGTACCGGGGCCTGAATAACAAACATAGATATCCAGCAGCCCATCGCCATTTACATCGGCCATTACCACCCCTGTTTTCCATTTAGATCTTCCTGCCAGGCCAGTTTTGTCAGTTATATCTTCAAATTTAAAGTCGCCTTTATTGAGGTACAATTTATTGGGCGTCATATTGCCGGTAAAGATGCAGTCCGGCAATCCGTCATTGTTGATATCGCCGATGGCAACACCACCACCGTTGTATAAATATTCGTAGGTAAGTATATTATAATCTTCATCTTCTTTTATGTTATTGGTAAAATTAATGCCGGAATGCGAAGCGGGTATTTCTGTAAACATCGCAGTATCAGGGTGTTTGCAGGAAGTCATTGCAAGAAGGCCATAAAAAACAATACAATTCTTTAAAATGGTATTCCTCATAAAAACTGATTGTAATAAAAAAAATATCAATGGTGGTTTGTTAGCCTGATATTAAAAAGAAAATTAGGATTATTATTCAATGTATCCAATTTCAGTTTTTTTAAACAAAAAAATTTCAGCAGAATGGCAGTTAGAAGTGTAATACTTTTCAACTAATAAATGTATAACCGGCACATCTCAATTGAATGTATTAATTATTTCCAGGTCGGCTATTTGTTATCTTGCAAAAGAATTACAGCAAATTTTAAAAAAATATTATAACGATGCTTAGTAAAAAATATACTTTTTTGTGCCTGCAAAGTTTTCTGCTTTTAAATTTTTCAGTTTTATTTCTACCGCTTGTAACGGCACAGCGCTATACGTTTAATTTAAATGAAGCCAGCCGCAGCCTGCCACATATTGATGGAAAAAGCAGCAATGCAGATTATCTCTACACTACAGCTGGCAACAGGTTGTATTGCATCGGCAGCCAGGGTGGGGCTTTCCCGGAAACAGGTTTTCATGTGCCTGGTGAAATGGGCGGCATCTGGCAGCAGCCCATCAAGCTAATGGACGGCTTTAGCTTTGCTGTAAAGGACATTGCTACCGGCAATTCCTTTAAGCCGGTCTGCGACGGTTTTACAGGCTATTCTTTTGCCACCAAATTTCATTATTCCATTGCGGAAGAAAATATAGCCGTTACGCAAACCCAGTTTATTCCGGACGATTTGCCTGTGCTGGTGGTAGAATATCAAATTCAAAACACTTCCAATCAACCCAAACAAATTGAATTTGATCTGCATGCGGATATTAATTTGTTACCGGTATGGCTTGCTGAAAGAATCAATTTAAAAGATGGTGCGGATACATTGGCTTCTTACATCGAAAAAAGCAATTTGTTCATTTTTAAAGATGGGCTAAATACATGGTACACGGGGATGGGTTTTGAAAACAATCATGCAAAGTTTAAAGCAATAAAAAAAACTTCTTACAAAGGAAAAGGAATAACAAGTGAGGTTAACCTACAATACCATTTGGCCCCAGGTGCTGCGGAATATTTTCGTTTTTACATTTCGGGCTCAACGGGCAACAGCAACGAGATTGTAAAAAATATTTCTTCTGTAAAAAATCAGTTGGCATTTTTATTTGAGCAAAAGAAAAAACGTTACCAAACAATTGAACAAACTGCCACCATCAAAGTGCCGGACAGTTTGCTGCAAACGGCTTACAACTGGGGCAAATACGCAACCGACTGGCTGCAACGAGATGTACCCGGATTAGGCAAGGGGCTTAGTGCGGGCCTGCCGGATTATCCCTGGTTTTTCAGCAACGACCAGGCTTCTACCTTTATGGCTTTAACCGGTACCATGAAGCCGCAACTCTTTTATAATTCCTTTCATTTTTTAAAAAGCATTTCGGATAAAACCAATGACAGCAGCGGGCAAATCATCCATGAAGTATCCGACAATGGCGTAGTGTACAACAAAGGAAATATGCAGGAGTCGCAACTGCACATGATTGCCGCCTGGCAAATATTTAAATGGACCGGCAACATGCAGTTCTTAAAAGAAAATTATGCTTTTTCAAAAAGAACATGGGCTTGGTTGCAACAGCATGACAAGAACCACAATGGATACATAGAAGGTTACGGTGGTGTTGAAATTGAGGGTCTGGATGATGAGATGCTGGATGTACAAATCAATACCTATCGGTTCTTAGACGTGCTTAGCAAGATGGCCACCATTTTTAAAGAGGATGAACTGGCTAAAGAATATGCCGCCAAAGCAACACAATTAAAAAATAATATAAATAAAGACTGGTGGATAGAAAGTGAAAACTGTTATGCAGATTTTTTAACTACCAGGGATAAGGCGTTGCACATAATTGATGATGCACTGGCTAAAAGGGTTAACCCTGAAAGAAACAAATGGGCAGAGGTAAAATTGAATAAACTGAAAGCATCCATTCTTAACAATACCTACTGCTCAAACGGTTACCTGGTATATTACAATACCTCAATCCTTGACCCCGTTACAGAAGGCATGACAGATACCGCAAGAGCATTGCAAATGATTCAGCAGGCTTCTTTTTTTACAAATAAATTTGGCACCTATATAGCCGGAATAGAGCGCCCCGATGATGTTACCATTGATGAGAGGCCCTTTCAAAAAGACAGTACTTTCACTTACAACC
>JAYUBR010001200.1:0-3364 GCA_043740775.1 Ferruginibacter sp.
AGTTTGTTCTGTTTTTTATTTACCAGTATCATCAACAATACAGCAATCAATATGTTTTATCATACAAAAATAACCACCGCAGAACTGTATAATAAAATAAGAAACAAAGAAATTTGTTTTGGTGGAAACAGTAAATTGAAAATTTTTGGAACACTGCATTGCAAGTCGGGCAAGCGGCTAAAAAAAGAAAAGCGTGTTTTTTCGGTTCCCAAAAAGAAGCGCTTCAACAGCAATACCGGCCTTGCGGACACTGTATGAAAACAGTATATAAAAAATGTAAAGATGGACTTATTTAATACCGGCAGCATAACCAATTTATTGCCTTATGATGGCATTGCCAATTATTATGGCAACGTAATAAAACAACAACAGGCAATGCAGTACCTCGATCGTTTACTCAATACAATTGAGTGGGGAAATGACGAGGCAATTATTTTTGGCAAACACATTATTACCAAACGAAAAGCAGCCTGGTATGGTGATAGCAATTATGCATACACTTATTCAAATACCACCAAACAGGCATTACCCTGGACAAAAGAATTGCTTGAATTAAAGAAAATAACAGAAGAAATTTCAGGGAATCCTTTCAATAGCTGCCTGTTGAATTTATACCACACCGGCGATGAAGGGATGAGCTGGCACAGCGATGATGAAAAATCTTTAGGCATTAATACTTCCATTGCCTCTTTAAGTTTTGGCGCAGAAAGAAAATTTTCTTTTAAACATAAAAAAAGCAAGCAGACTATTTCTGTGCTTTTACAAAGCGGTAGTTTATTAGTAATGAAACATACCACACAAACAAACTGGTTGCACAGTTTGCCTAAGAGCAGCCTGGTTAAACGGCCAAGGGTAAATTTAACTTTCAGAACAATTGTTTTGTAAATTAAGAAGCTGTTTGAGTTAATTATTTTTGATACCAGCTTTAGTTCTTTGTGGCATCATCCTTGTGTCACTTCCTTGTACGGCATACCTTTTTTGAACTTTAATTATGCAATAGGATAAATATTTTAATTAACTCAAACCACTTCTAAAAGCCAATCATAAAAATATTCGGTTAGGATTGTAAGTCTTACTTTCTTCTTTTAGTGATTTTAATAATCCGGTGATGGAAATTTTATACTGTTACTGAAGGGCATCTTTTTTATAAACAGGAGTAAAAAATTCTACAATTTATTTTTTCTACACACAGTTATACTCAGTTTGGGATGTAACAGGCAGTTGAATCCCTTATTTACCGACTGTTTTGTTTATTATTAACCAGGTATAAGAAACGGAACAGTTTTTACACTGTTAATAAGCAGATTTTATCAGCAACAATCTAAAAACATAACTTAATCAACTTATTATGACAAACAGTAAACCTATGAAAATAACAAGCAACGCATTTATGGATGGCGGAAATATTCCATCAAAATATACCTGTGATGGCGAAGAGGTAAACCCTCCTTTAATGATAGAAAATATACCACACGGAACACAAACGCTGGCTATAATTGTAGAAGACCCTGATGCTCCAACCGGTGTGTATTACCATTGGCTGGTATGGAACATGCCACCTGAAAGAATTGTTGAAGAGAACCGGATACCCGGCATCAGTGGAAGAAACGGGGCAGGAAAAACAGGTTACCATGGGCCCTGTCCACCATCAGGAACACACTGTTATTTTTTTTATGTATTTGCATTGGATTGCAACCTTGATATTGAATCAGGCGCAGATAAAATAAAATTACAGGAAGCAATGAAGCCGCATATTCTGGCACAGGGAACATTGATGGGACGCTATACAAAAGGAGAACAGGTATCTCAAAAAAACAGTTCCTTCATCCGGTAATTAAAAAGCAGATTATAGCCGCTCTTTTTCTTGTATTTTTTACCCTTATCTTAAATTGCATAAATTAATCTTTCACAAACGGCGATGATTCTTTTCATTACTGTAAATGGTTTGCTGATAACAGAAACCACCATTACACAATTTAATTTATCCGATTCAACCGGCATACCTGAATTTACCTGGATGAACAAATATTTAACTGTTATAAAAACTTATCCCCGACCTTATTTTCGTGTTTAAACAACTGCATTCGCATGTTCAATTTTATAAATTGTCTGTTCTAATAACCTGTTCAGTTCATCCGGATTTTCCAGCATCGGAAAATGGGATGTTCCTTTTATCTCTACCAGGTCATATCCGTTTATGGCGTACCTTTTTAAAGCTTCTTCATTGGTAGGCATATAGTCTGCGTTGATGAGATGTAAAGTAAGTTGCAGTTCGGGCAGCAGCCTTGCTTCCAGCTTGTCCATATTGAATGATTCTGCTATAATTTCTACACCCATTGGCTGCCAGCCTTTGCGGTAATCTCCAATAATGCGGTTAGCTACCTGCGGCGGGGTTTGCGGGGTAAGCAGTGCCGTGCGTGCATATTGTTCGCAGGTGGCGGCAAAATCGGTTTTAATATTATCTATTATGTCATCGGCCTGCTGCCGGTAATCAGGTGTTAAAGTTGTTGCAGCATTTTTAAAATTATCAATACCGATAAAACCAATGAAGGGTGCTGGATTGGAAGTGGCAGCCACCAGGTTAATATCGCCTGCCATAGAATGCCCGATAAGAATAACATTTTTTAAATTCAATTCCCGTATTACAAAAATAACATCTTCCGCAAAATTTTCTACAGTCCAGCGGATACGTTCTTTGCCCGACTTCCCGTGGCCAGGCAGGTCGATGGTAACCACAGTATAGTTCTTGCTAAAATAATCTACCTGGCTTTGCCAATATTGCTGGTCAATGAAAGCACCATGTACAAAAAGCAGTACAATTTCTCCCTCACCGTTTATTTGCCAGTTAATAACCGGGTTATTTTTTTTAATTTCTTTCATAATGACAATGTTTATGTTTAACTATAAAAAAACTGTACCAAACTAAAAACAACCTCTGCCTAACCCTTGCCGGCGGTTTTGAATTTGCTGTTTTAAATTTTTAATTCTTATCTTATCTGATAAACCTTTTTAAACAATTGACCTTTTTTTAACCTTTTCAAAACAATACTGAGCCTCTTTTTATATTAGTTTTATATCAAGCTTAAAATGTTCATACTGTTTATCAATATCAAATTAATGCCGGTGGCAACATAAATAAATTAGAGTAACCGGTACTGATTCCTATAACAAATATGACTGACAAAACTTTAAAAACTGTTGCATCCAAAGCAAAATTGTAAATTTACGATATCAATGAGCCGTACAGCTACATATAAAACCCTACCGCTGCTTTTTTTAATCGCTTTTTTATCAGCAAAAAATGGGCAGGTATTTGCACAACGAGGTATTAATGACACGATACTTACCGCTGCAGTTATTTACC
>JAYUBR010001201.1:0-3358 GCA_043740775.1 Ferruginibacter sp.
GGATTTTTTTATCATTCCTGATAATGCGCACTTCCTTATCGTACCACTTGCGGCTGTCTCCAACATAATCGTAGGTTCCATAAAAATGCAGGTAATTAAATAACAATCCTTCTACCCTCTTGTCATCCTTGTACTGCTCGCAGGCTTGCTGAATGATGGAATGATATTTTTCATGAACCGCTTCATCGCCCTGTATATAAAAAGCCCATTCACTGGCCGGATCTGTCAGGTCAAATGCTTTGTTGGTTTCAGCAGCGAGAACGGTGCCGCCGGTATATGTTACTGTATCCCAAACCGAATGATGAATTTTAATTTTAGGATTCTGTATGTTTCGTATTAATTGCTCTGTATCATCCTTGCTGTCGCCAATCAATACAATAATTTCATCCACCAAAGGCAATATAGAAGTGATGGCTTCTACAATTGGATAATCATTTAACAGGGCATTTTTAATAATAGTAAAACCAGAAATCTTCATGGAGCAAATTATTTGTGTTCAAAGAACCGAAATTATTCTGATAGAAATCCGGTTATTAAAAAACAAAATCGATTTATAACAAAGGAGATTTATGATGATAAAGATTTTGAATATTGTTATTTTAATAAGATGCTGTTCCTGCCAGTCTGTAATCTTGTCATTTTTTACGAACTTGTACGATATTTGACACATTGAAACTTTTCGATATAATTTTACTGCTCAATTTCATACATGAAAATTTTACTTACTTATTTAAAGCCATACAAATGGCTGATTGCATTGGCGCTTTTACTGGCAGCAATTAATCAGGTATTCTCTATGCTTGATCCGTTTTTTTTTGGAAAGCTTATTGATCAATTCGCTGCGCATCCAAAAGAGACAGGTTATTATGATGCAAAAAAAATATTTCACTCCACAGGCGTAAGAGCTCATGGAGAGTTTATATGGGGGGTACTTGGTTTGCTGGGTATTTTGATCAGCGTAGCCATGGTATCCAGGATAGCCAAAGCTTTCCAGGATTATTTTGGTAATGTGATTGTTCAAAAATTTGGCGCTAAAATTTTTACAGACGGGCTTCAGCATTCCATGAAACTGCCTTACCAGGAATTTGAAGACCAGCGCAGTGGCGAAACATTATCCATTCTTTCAAAAGTAAGACTGGATACCGAGCGCTTTATTATTTCCTTTATAAACGTTTTGTTTGGGATGCTGGTGGGTATCGTATTTGTTTCCGTTTACGCAGTAAGATTGCATTGGTCTATCATGCCGATTTACCTGGGGGGTATGATTGTACTGGCTTTGCTAACAAGCTTACTGAGCAAGAAAATAAAAGTGATTCAAAAAAATATTGTAAAAGAAACAACGGTTCTGGCTGGTACCACTACAGAGTCTTTAAGAAACATTGAACTGGTAAAAAGTCTAGGATTAACCAACCAGGAAATCGGTCGCTTAAATAAAAACACTTATAAGATTCTTGACCTTGAGTTACGAAAAGTAAAAAGCATCCGGACGCTCAGTTTTATACAGGGAACTTTTGTAAACTTCCTCCGGCAGTTAATTATGTTTACTTTGTTATGGTTGGTTTTTCAGGATAAATTAACTGCAGGTGAAGTGATCACCCTTACTTTTTATTCCTTTTTTATTTTTGGTCCTTTGCAGGAAATCGGCAACATCATTCTTTCTTACAGGGAAGCGGAAGCTTCGTTAAATAATTTTCACACGCTGATGAATAAAGCTCCTGAACCTACAGCGGTTAATCCTAAATCACTGGGCACAATAAATGAACTCGCATTTAAAGGTGTAAGTTTTAAACACAGTACAGCCAGCCACAAAGCCATTGATAAAATTACTTTTGATGTAGCGCTTGGTGAAACCATCGCCTTTGTAGGGCCGAGTGGCAGCGGCAAGTCTACATTAATGAAATTGCTGGTAGGCTTGTATCGTCCTCAGGAAGGTAAGATAGAATACAATGGCCTTGATGAAACAGAAATAAATTTTGATGACCTGAGAAAGCAGATCGGTTTTGTAACACAGGATACCAACCTGTTTAGCGGCACCATCAAAGAAAACCTGCTGTTTGTAAACCCTGCAGCTACAGAAATCGATTTGAATGATGTGTTGCAAAAAGCAAGTTGTACCAATTTAGTTTCGCGTGCCGAAAAGGGTTTGGATACAATGATTGGTGAAGGTGGCCTAAAATTATCCGGTGGTGAAAAGCAACGACTGTCTATTGCCCGTGCGTTGCTAAGAAAACCACACCTGCTTATTTTTGATGAAGCCACTTCCGCCCTTGATTCGCTAACAGAAGAAGAAATCACCAATACCATCAAGGATATTTCTTCGGCTAAAGAACAAATCACTATTTTAATAGCCCACCGGTTAAGTACCATCATGCATGCCGACAGAATTTATGTACTGGAACAAGGAGATGTGGTAGAAACAGGAACGCATGAAAGTTTACTTACCGAAAAAGGATTGTATTATGCCATGTGGCGTCAGCAAATTGGTGAAAGAAAGAAAATGCAATTGCAGTAATGCAAATGGCTGATGGCTGATTTTTTAATGTCTGATATAAAGAGCGGATTTTTCCAACTAACTCCCCGGAAGATGGTGCAGATTTTTTATCGGGAGCAGAGGGGGGAAACTCCCTACCGGGAAACCGCTTCCTTATTGGAGGCACGCAGTTTTAAATTAACTTTGAGCATGGAAAATAAAAGACCCAAACCAAATTATTTATGGAGCATCCTTACCGAACGTTGCCCCAGGTGCAGACGGGGCCCGATGTTTACACACAAAAATCCTTTTAAAAAAATAAACCTTACTTACATGTTGGATATGCCGGAAAACTGCCCTGAGTGCGGACAACGGTATAATCTTGAACATGGATTTTGGTTTGGTACCGGCTACGTAAGTTATGCACTGGCAGTAGCTTTTTCTGTTACCACGTTTGTTGCATGGCTGGTGCTGATAGGTGTATCAACAGAAGATAACCGGATATTTTACTGGCTGGGTTTAAATGGTATTTTACTGGTGGTTATACAACCCTGGCTGATGCGCCTTAGCCGTGTTATTTATTTATACTTTTTTGTGAGTTATGACGAAAATTATAAACAGTCAAAGCCATTTGAGTTTGATCACAAGGGATAATTGATTTTTATTTTCAAGTTTAATCGTGCGGTAGTTTAATGACATTTGCTAAATAAAGTAATTTGCATTTAAACAAAGAATATATGCTTTGAAATTATTTTATTTTTTAATCAACACCAATATTTTTATTGCGCTTGCTGCGGCATCGCTTACGCTTGAAACACAGGTACAGCTTGGGATGCGCCCGCAATTTCATCCCTATTTACTGCTGATTTTTTTTTCAACACTTTTTGA
>JAYUBR010001202.1:0-3352 GCA_043740775.1 Ferruginibacter sp.
ATATTGCTTGTGTTAATGTTGGTTCCACTCATAACAAAATACAGCAAAGAAATTAATATCATTTTCATGTGTAGCTGGTTTAATTATTTTTTAGCAATAAAACATATTTAGCCATCGCTGCTGCGTCTTCCACCGATAATTTATCGTGTGCTGCCATTGGGATAGAACCCCAGTTACCCTGGCCACCTTTAATGATCTTGTGAGCCAGTGTATCTAATGTTGCAGCATTGTTTGGATATTTGTTGGCAACATCTCTAAAGGCAGGGCCAATCAGTTTTTCATCAATTTTATGACAGGTTTTACAATCATTATTATTTACCAGTTCCAGCCCTTTCTGAAATTCAGGACTATCTGTAGGATCTGCTTTCGCTGTTACTTTGGCATCTGCTGCCGGTGCTTCTGTTTTAGTCTCTGTCTTTGCAGGTTCATTTGTACCATTGCTGCACGCATAAAATCCTGCTGTTAATAAACAAATAGTGATAATCTTTTTCATTTAAATCTTTTTTTTAATTAAAAATTATTGTTGTTAAAATTACTAATCTAATCCTAATATACTGTGGTTAAATTTTTCATTGTTTCCGGTGCTTGCAAAATCATCAAAGGCTTTTTCTGTTACCCGTATGATGTGATCCTTAATAAATACAGATCCTTCTTTGGCACCGTCCTCAGGATGTTTGATGGCACACTCCCATTCCATCACCGCCCAGCCTTTATAATCATAAGCGGCCAGTTTGCTGAAGATGCCTTTAAAATCTACCTGACCATCACCCAGCGAACGGAAACGACCTGCACGGTCTATCCAGTTTTGGTAGCCGCCATATACGCCTTGTTTGCCGGTTGGGTTAAACTCTGCATCCTTAACATGAAACATTTTTATCCGCTCATGGTAATGATCTATGTATGTTAAATAATCAAGGCATTGCAATACAAAATGCGAAGGATCATATAAAAGGCAAGCCCTTGAATGGTTGTTTACTTTTTCTAAAAACATTTCATAGCTAACACCATCGTGAAGGTCTTCGCCCGGATGAATTTCATAGCATAGGTCTACGCCTTGTTCATCAAAATGGTTCAGTATTGGCAACCATCTTTTTGCCAGTTCGTTAAAACCTGTTTCAACCAAACCCGCCGGCCGCTGTGGCCATGGATAGACCGTATGCCACAACAAAGCCCCGCTGAAAGTGGCGTGGGCACTCAATCCTAAATTTTTAGAAGCAATGGCAGCATACTTTAATTGTTGTACGGCCCATGCTGTCCTTACTTTTGGATTGTTGCGATAAGCTTCGGGGGCAAAGCCATCAAACAAGGCATCATAAGCAGGGTTCACTGCAACAAGCTGGCCTTGTAAATGCGTAGATAATTCTGTTATTTCCAGTCCGCAACTGTTGATGATACCTTTTAATTCATCGCAATAAGTCTTGCTTTCGGCGGCCTTTTGCAGGTCAATGAGGCGGCTGTCCCAACTGGGTATTTGCACGCCCACGAAGCCAATACTTTTTGCCCATTTACAAATACTTTCCAGCGAATTAAACGGAGGGGTATCTCCCATAAATTGCGCAAGAAAAATTCCGGGGCCTTTTACTGTTGTCATAAATTATAATTAAGTTTTTTGTTTCACGCAAAGAAAACAAAGGATACAAAATGCACAAAGATTAAAAATCCCCAAGCATTAAATACTTCTTTGTTTTCTTTGTATTCGTTGCGTTCGTTGTGTGAAAAAAGATTTGTTAGCCTATTCAACTATGTGATCAAACCATTTTTTATCTGATTGGGATGAAGCTACTACGTTATCAATAAATGCCATGCCGCGAATACCATCTTCTACTGAAGGAAAATCAAGTGCTTCTTTTGAAGGCGTTGTACCGTCCATTTTCGCAGTTAATGTTTGTGCAAAATTTCTATAAATATTTGCAAAAGCTTCCAGGTATCCTTCAGGGTGGCCGCCCGGCGTGCGACAACTGTTTTTTGCAAAGCTGGAAAGCCCCGGATAATTGCCGCCTGCCCTTAAAATTTGCGTAGGCTCATCAAGCCATTTAACAAGCAAAGTATTGGGTTCGTGTTGTGTCCATTCAACGCCACCTTTTTCGCCATACACTCTTATCCTTAACGCATTTTCTTCACCCGCTGCAACCTGCGATGCCATTAAAACGCCAGCCGCACCATTGCTAAATTTCAGCAACACATTGCCATCATCATCCAGCGCACGACCATCTACCAGAATGTTTAAATCAGCACATATCTGGGTAATTTGTAAACCGGTAATGTATTCAGCAAGGTGAGCGGCATGCGTTCCGATATCACCCATGCAACCACTTTTTCCACTCTTTGTTGGGTCTGTTCTCCAGGCGGCCTGCACATTGCCTTCCCGCTCACTTAATTTACTCAACCATCCCTGCGGATATTCTACCCAAACTTTTCTAATCTTTCCCAAAGTGCCTTCTGCACACATTGCTTTGGCTTGCTTTACCATTGGGTAGCCAGAGTAAGTGTGCGTTAAACAAAGTATCAGGCCGGTTTCTTCTACCTTGGCTTTTAATTGTTTTGCTTCTGACAAAGTAAAGGCAATCGGTTTTTCAATTACTACATTAAAGCCATGTTCCAGCGCCATCATAGCGGGTGCAAAGTGTGCAAAATTGGGCGTAACGATTGTTACAAAATCAATCCGCTTATCGGCCGGCAATTCGCTTTCTTTTTTTATCAGCTCATCATAAGTAAGGTAGGTCCTTTCTTTTGGCAAAAAAAGCATCTCACCCGATTCGCGGGCAATATCGGGGTTAATACTTAAAGCGCCTGCCGCCAGTTCTATCAGTCCATCCATGTTAGAGGCAAGGCGGTGTATGGCTCCGATAAAAGCATCTTTACCGCCACCGATCATGCCCATGCGTAGTTTTCTGTTCATGTTGTTTTTATTATAAGTGGTTGATTGTTTTAAAGCATCGTTGATGAAATGAAGAAGTCCCAAAAATCAATTGTTATTTCTTTTCCAACGCACCCGCTGTTTTTGGAAGGTTAAAATTATCATTTTATTTTTACAGATAGCCCTCAGAGAAAATTAAAAATGAAGTGATTGAATTATTAAAGATAAAAAGGGCATCTGTAAAAAATTAATGTTCATGAAAAATTAAATTTTTGCGGTTACATAAAAAATAAAGAGTTTTTATAAAGAATGACCAAAATGAATAAAAGGATATATTTTTATTAATGATTCGATTTTTTATTTAGATAAATTCATACCTTGTCGCTTCATTGCTTAAAAAAAACTTAACGATTATGCCTGCCTCCATTCAGCGGAATAAACTATTTGTAGCCAGTTGTATGGCTTTATTGGTAACCTCACTTTCATTTGGCATTC
>JAYUBR010001203.1:0-10808 GCA_043740775.1 Ferruginibacter sp.
GGGTCAACTAAGTATGCACCTCTCTCTTCAGAATCTAAGTAATCTATTTCTGTGTCCAAATATTCTCTTAGTCCAAAAGGAGATATTTGTTTCAGCTCAGTGGCTGAATTTATGAGAAAATTTAAATCATTAGGAATCAAATGAAGACTAAAGTCAGCAAGTTTATTTTCGTCTTCTAATTTGCCAAAAAAGTCTAAGTCAAGCTTTTCACAAGCGTCAATAAGTGCTTGTTTATTTCCAATTACAAATTGTAGAGAAAGTCCCATACATAATGTCAATACAATTAACCCAACACCCAATTCCATACATCAATAACCATGTATAAACAAGAAATGTAAGTTGAAAAAAACTAAGCTGAATAGTTTACTCATGCACTGCCAGCACAGGCACTTTGCTCAGGTAAATCAGTTTTTTTGTATGCTGTGTTTTAAACAGCCTTTCAAAAAAATTATGATAACGGGGAGCAATAATGACGAGGTCAATGTTTTTATCCCTGGTAAATACTTCTACTGATTCATGAAAATCAAAGAGACGCATAAAATAAAATTCAGGATTAAACTCAGCTAACAAACCTTCCATTTTATCTCTTTCCTCTTTAAAATCTTCTGTAACAGAAATGTAATGATTGCTGTTGATATTTAAAATATGCAGTGAAGGTTTAAAAAGCTGCAACACTCTTTTTACGCAAAGCAGGGTAGGTGTATCTTCCACCGATCTTAGCTCGGAAGTGATGAGTGCGTTTGAAATGCCATTGTATGTTGCATCTTCAGGAACAATCAATACAGGGCAAATTTCCTTTTCACTCAGCTTAAGCGTATTGCTTCCTGAAAAGCGCTGTTCCCTGGGTGTTTTACCAGTAAGGCCCATCACAATCATAAAGGCTCCTTTTACTTGTGCAAAAGCAGCAAGGCTGTCAATAAAATTATCTCCTGATTCCAGTTCAATATCAATATTGCTTACAACCCGGCCTAATTCTTCCTTTTGACTGTTTAAATAGTTTCTGGCCATGGTAGTGTCTTCGCCATCGGTATAAAAATGATACAATATCATTGTTACAGGCTTGTCTTTATACATCTGTGCTGCAAAGTGTGCTGCGTTGAAAGAAGTCTGAGAAAAATCTAATGGTACTATTACATTCAGCATTAATAAAAATTTTTCTACAAAGTAGATAAAAAACCAAATATTTCAATATTTATTTAATCGGGATCATTTTAAAAAGCCACTGATTTTCTGATTATAATGCACGACATTCAATAAATGTACCATCTGATAATGTGAATAAATTGTACAACAACAGTTGCTGCTGATTATTTTGCAGGCTGACTTTGCGTTAAAGTATTAAAAAGCTGCATTGTTTTACAGAATTATTTTTTATTTTACTATAAACATACACTGCCGGTTTCAGTGTTTATTAGTACTTAAAAGAAATAATAATGTGAGATGGTATGTTATTTATTATTGATGAATTATTTATGCAATCGTTTGCACTGTGTTTGTTGATCGTTTTTTTGTAACTTTAATTTATAATGTTAATGATACGACAGACAGAATTAAGCGACAACATCTTAGTAAATAAAATAAAAAAAGTACCGCACAAAAGAATTGTAAATATACACTTGGTTAAAAACAAGTTTATAAAGAAAAACAGGGCATAAAAGTTAGTTTTTTTTCATTAGTAGTTAGTTTTGGTATAACAGGTACCATCAGATTCAGTTTCTGGTGGTATCTTTTTAACATCAGGGTTTTAATAATATAGGTGATCGTTGTAAAACCTTGTCTCCGCCTGATTCAAATCCCCGCTTAAAACAATATACATCAATGATCAACTGTACAAAAAAGGGCGGATTTACCGCCCTTTTTTTATTGGTGATGTTTTCAATTTTATTTATATACCCTGATATAATCCACTTCCATGGTTGCATTGGTAAATGCCGCATCAACATTCCCTCCAAAACCACCGCCCATCGCAACATTTAAAATGAAAAAGAAATCGTGGTTAAACGGAATGCTGCCGCTGTTAATTGTAGTATGAAACAACATACCATCCACATAAATTTTAATGTATGATGCCGTCCATTCCAAAGCGTAAATATGAAATGCAGTAGTTGCATCTGCAATTACCGTTGTATGGCCATCCGCATTGCCGCCTGATCTTCCCGGATAATGGAGCGTACCATAAATGGTGTTTAGCGTACGGCCTAAATGTTCCATGATATCAATTTCTCCACATGCAGGCCAGCCAGCTGTACTAATATCACTGCCCAGCATCCAGAGGGCAGGCCAGGTGCCAACTCCGGCAGGAAGTTTGGCCCTTATTTCTACCTTACCATAAGTAAAGGCAAATTTATCTTTAGAAAGCAATCTTGCAGAAGTGTAGGCACTGCCACTGAAATTTTCCTTCAAGGCATTTATTTTTAAAACACCGCCCTGTACCACAGTATTTTCTGGTCTGTTGGTATAATATTCCAATTCCGCATTGCCCCATCCATTGCCGCCGGTACCCAGATCGTATCCCCATTTTGCAGGGTCGGGTGCACCATCGGTATTAAACTCCTCCGACCAGAAAAGAACCGGGGCTGGCCCTGTTACTGTTACTTCAATGGATTTAGTTATAGTAAGCGATGAACTGCTGGTTGCAGTAACAGTAACAGTATAAGTATTATTGCCACTGGCGGTGTATTGGTAACTGATAATGCCCGAAGGGGCTGTTTTTGTAGCACCGTTACCAAATTGGTATGTATAGGAAACGGCATTGTCTGCTGCAGCCGTAAAATTAACCTTGCCACTGCTGTCAGTACTAACAACAGCGGTTAGGGTAAGATTGGATGGCGGTGTTTTAGTGGCGCCATCTACACCTGGTTTTTTACAACTGCATAGCACAAAAAATATAAGGAATAAAGTCATCAGGCTTTTTAGATATTTCATGTTACTGTTTTATTTAGCTTTTTATTTTTTTATACCATGCACGCAACCATGTCTTGGTTGCGTAAATTAATATTAGTTGTGGACATTGTCAAAAAAAGCTTCAGGGCTTACAGGCTTTCTGCTGATGCACCTATGACCACCACAAACAATTTATTTTTGGCAATTGCTGCTGCTGATGTTTGTTTAAAAGCAGGCGTTTTTTTAGACGGAACTTTTTTGGGGGTCACTTTTTTCACAGAAAAATTTTATTAAAATAATATACTGCTGATACAACAGCAGTTAAAATTGTTTCAATTATTTTGTTGGTAAACCCTGCAATTTTAAGCTAAATAATTACGGTAACAAGGTATTGAAAATTTAGTATCGGCGGTAAATTATTATTATTGCAGATGGAACTGTACTGGTCTTAAAAATTTCAAAATAAAAATTTAAAAAATTATTGCATCAGCATCAGCGATGCCATTGTTTCTATTCCATCAAACAAATTACCAATACGGATATTTTCATTTTCTGCATGCTGGTTATTATCATGATTGGCTACCGGCACAGTAATGGTTTTTGCATGTAAATATTTTTCAAATAAAAACAGCGGAAGGCTGCCTCCGGAAGTTGGTTGCAGTACCACCAGCTCATTAGTGGTAGCTTTCACTGCCCCGATAACTTTTTTTATAATCGGCAAATCCATTGGCGTGCGTTGTGCATTATAACCATCGTTTCCCGGAATTACTTTTATAATTTTTGCGTATTTTTTTCTTTCGTCTTCAGTTGGCTCTTTGTCAGTAACATAATATCCCTGCGCTTTTATGTGGGCTGTTAATTTTTGTTGCTGCCTTTTCCACTCGTTACCTAAAACCAGTCTTAAATCAACCACTGCCGTAGCATAAGTTGGAATTTGATTGGATGCCAGTTTGCCAACATTACCGCTTTGCATACCATTGATGTTTAACGAAGGCTGGTTGATGGCTTCGCTCAAAGTTGTGCCCGGCATTTCAGTTGCATTTATTCCCAATTCGCTTTTCATTTGCTCATCGGCTAAAGGAACTTCTGCCAGCGCTTTTTGTTCAGACGGGCTTAGTGGAATTACATCATCATAAAATCCTTTTACAGTAACCTTTCCATTTTCATTTTTCATGGAAGCCAATAATTTTGCAAGCATCATTGCCGGGTTGGGAGCCCAGTTACCGTAATGCCCGCTGTGCAATGGCCGCTTAGGTCCATACACAGTTAAGTCAACATGCGCATCACCCCTAACCCCAAACACAATTTGTTTTTTGCCGGATTGATGAACAGGCCCGTCACAAATAATCCATAAGTCAGATTGCAGTAAGGCTACATTCTTTTCTAATATTTCATTTAAATGTGGTGAGCCGGCTTCCTCTTCCCCTTCGAAGAAAAATTTAAGATTGTACCCTGGCTTTAACCCGCTTTTTTGCAAAGCTTCATAGGCATTCAAAATCGCATCCACACCGGCTTTATCATCAGAAGTACTTCGGGCATAAATTCTCCAGTCTTTGTCATAACTGGCATCTGTTGCAAACGGAATATTGTTTCCGCCTTTGTCAATTGCACCGGTAAATAACTTCGGCTCAAAAGGATGAACCCCTTTTACCCATTGGGTGGGATTCACGGGTTGGCCATCATAATGGGCATAAAAAATGAGCGTTTGTTTTGCACCTGGCACAATCACTTCACCGTAAACAGCCGCAGGCACACCCGCAGTGGAGGCAGTTAAAAGTTGTACTTTTTGAATACCCCGTTTATTCATCATGGCCATAATAAAAACGGCACTCTTTTGCAAACCTGCCGTGTCTGCCCCAACATTGGGCAAAGAAAGAAGGGATGCAAACTCGCTGATAATATTGCCCGCATTTTGATGTGTGTAGTTGCTGATTTTTAAAACTGCCGGCGATTGGGCAGCAATCAATTGAACACAAAAAAAGCTCAAAAAGAAAAATAAGCAGTATTTTTTCATGATAGAAATTTGGTGCTAAAATTAGATAATTAAAGATTATTAGAAGCAAGGGTAGCTGTTCTCAATTTTCATAAAAGTGATTTTTTATTTTTTATCTTAAAGATAACCGCAGGTTATTTATCACCCTGTTGGCACAATCTTTTTTGTCAGCGATATCAGTTTGTCTTTATGTTGTGCTGCTGTATTGTAGCCAATTTCAAATATTTTATCAGCTTGTTTTACATCAAACATATCCAAGCTTTGCAGCGGTGATTCTATAAATACATCGCACTTGTTTATTTTAGAATTTACGGAAGAAGCAATGGCCAGGTGAAAGCAGCGGTCAATAATATTTTTGGGGCTTAATACCGACTTTGTGCTGATGGTTTCCGCCATTTTATTTACAGAAGAACCAATAATGATATTGCACATTTTTTCAAGGGACTCTGCCGGAAAATTATTCAGCACGCCACCATCTACCAGCAATTTATCTCTCATTACTACCGGTTCAAATACAACAGGTATAGAAGCCGATGCCATCACTGCTTCAAATAATTTTCCTTTCGAAAGTATTACCAGTTCGCCCTTTACAAGGTCTGTAGCAGCAACAAACAATTTAATTTTTACCGCATCAAAATCATTTACCGGTATGGCATCTTTTAATAAGTCGTGTAAAACCTGCATGGAGAAAAGTCCATTTTTTCTCCATAATAAATTGCTCCATCCAAAATAATTGTTCTTTTTTAGAAGCTGCAGAATTTCATCGGGGCTTTTACCGGCGGCATATAAAGCGCCTGCAATAGCACCGGCACTTGTGCCGGCAATGGCATAAGGCTTAATACCCATTTCTTCCAGGTATTTTATTACACCCAAAAGTGCAAAACCTCTGGCTCCTCCGCCAGATAAAACATAGCCAATCTTATTCATTCAAAAATTCATTTTTAATGTAAAGCACTGCCTTCAAATCTTTAATATTCCATTTATCTTTTAAAGGAGATGCTAAATTTTTTCTTAAAAATGAATATAGGCTTTATTGATCAGTTTGTTTGTTTCAATAGAATTAATTAAACACTGTTGTTGTATACCTGGCAAGGGATAAAAAAGTGAGTTGGATTTACTGCTACTTTTGGAACAACCCTTAGTAGAAAGGAAATTACTTTAATGATCAGACCTTATTACCTTCTATCAAATAAAGTGGAAATAATATAAGCTGTTAAAATAAGGTCGGCAATATTAAATGAATAAGTCTACTAAGGTTTAAAGACTGAGCAAGTTAAGATGTCACTAATTTACCCCTTGCGAAGTATAAAAAAATATATGCCAGATGGTGAATTTAAAAAAGTACCATTTTATGCCGTTTTTTTCCTTTTTCGGATTTAGGATTTCAGTTTTTCGGGTATACCCTTGCAGGCACAAAATTTTTTATGCTCCAGGTGCCAGGCTATACGTTCATCCATTATTGTGTTCTTCGGCATGCCGTGTGCAAGATGTCATTCCTTATTGATTGTCATTTTATTTTTATTAATCACATTTTATTAATAGTGGTTGCTCCAAAAACAGGTTTACTTACACCGCCCATTTCCCTTCCAGTTGCCAGGCCAGTAAAATAATCAGCAACCCGATACCAATGTATAAAAAATGCAGCCAGCTCATGGCGTGTATTAAAATCATCTGTACAACAATAAACCCCAGCAATACAGTACCGCCCGCAATTGCCCAGTTATAGCGTTTTGCAGCACGCAGCAGGTTAAAAATAAGGGCAATGATATTTACACCGCCTACCACAAAAGTCAACACTATCCCCAGTATTAAAAAATTAGTAAAGGGTGTTCCGGTAAGCAAATTGTGTGGCAAATGCATCAGGTCGCCGGCAGGGTTACTTATCATCAGTAATCCTGAAAAAATTGCCGTAAGTGCAACAAATGACAACAATGCAAATAAGAATGTTTTCATTTTCTTTTATTCTTTTGTAAATTTAAATCAGTTCACCTAATGCAAAAATATCACTGCTCGTGGTTTTTTCCAACACTGGTTTTTATGTTTACGGCAGGCAAATCAAGCAGCGCATCCAGGGCATACAAAATACAATCCGGCAAACTTAAAGTAGAATTCAACAGCTACCTTTCACTAATATTCTTCTGAATGATATACAGTAAGAAGCGATAACATTTCGGGTAGAATCAACCTTTTCAATTGGCCAGTAATTCTAATTTTTTTTGATTCAGAATACTGATATTTCCTTCTTTAATATCAATCAGTTTTTCTGTACGAAAATCGCTCAGCGTTCGGATCAGCGACTCCGTTGCTGTGCCGGCAATGGTAGCAAGGCTTTCGCGGCTGATGTTTATTACAAATGATTTTTCATTGACCGTCATATATTTTTTTTGCAGCATTAAAAGTGCATCTGCTACTTTTTTACGCAACGAATTATATGCAAGGCCCAGTAATTGTTTTTCCATGGTGGAAATATTATTGGCCAGCAAACGTATAAATTGCTGTGCTACTTCTTTATTGTTATTTATCAGTTCTTCAAAATCTTCTTTGGGTATTATGGCCAGTTGTGTTTCTTCCATTGCAATTGCGGTATCCTTGTAAATGCTGCCTTCCAGCAGCGCCACATAACCCAAAAAATCACCAGCGCTGTATAATTCCGTTACCAGTTCCTTGCCATCTTCATTGCGTTTAAAAACCTTTACTTTTCCCTTTACAACATAATACAACCTGTGTGGGTGATTGCCTTCTGAATAAATGGTTTGCTTTTTTTTGCAGGTATTATACGTGCAGTTTTCTGCAAGCGACTGCAGCGCATTTTTGCCAAGGGAAGTTTCCATTAAATGCTGCAGTCCTTCCAGCCCTGGTGCAAAATCTTTTTTTAAAAGATCCAGCTTTCTTAAGCGGCTGTCTACTGCATTTAATAATTCGGTACCACTGAAAGGTTTGGTAATATAATCATCCGCACCCAGTTCCATTCCTTTTCTAAAATCGCTTCTTTCTGATTTTGCGGTTAAAAAAATGAAGGGAATATTTTTCATCGTTTCATTTTTATGCATTGCATGCAGCACTCCGTAACCATCCAGCACCGGCATCATAATATCGCAGATGATCAGATCGGGAGTATCGGCAAGCGCTTTTTCCACCCCAATTTTTCCATTCTCTGCCAGTATCACTTTATAATTGGAAAGCTCCAGAATTTCTGCCGTATTATTGCGGATGTCATCGTTATCTTCTATCAGTAAAATTTTTTGCATATTGATATTTTTTTAGCGGTTATCTTCAACTGCTTTTCTTATTTCAAAAAGATGACGGTAAAATTTTTATTTATTAATGCCATGCTGCAATATATTTTTTACAGATATAAATAGTACAGCTTCTTAAACACATGGCTATACAACAGCTATTTTAAAAATAAGAAGTGAAGCCTTTTATTTTCCTGTTTGCTAAATTGCCTAAAGTAATGATAAGTATTTATGATTACTGTCACTCCCATTTGTGACCTTTAGCAGTAAATAGTGTATAATAATTTGCAATGGAACAATTTAGACCGGCGGTTTATTTTTCTGTTTTCAATCAAGTAAAAAGATGATGAAGCTTATTTTTTCGGAATGATGGTATCCTTATTTTTATAATGCTTTTCAAAGAGTATTGAATTTTAATGCGGGGCTTGATTTCTATCCGGCCTTTCATTGTTTAATATGGAATTAATGAACAGATTTTTACTGCGCTTATTTTTTTGTAGCAACCGGTAAGCAAATAATTTTAACTGGCTTAAAAACTTTGCTTTAGGCCACTGTGATAGCTTCGTTCAGGTACACATCCTGTATGGCATTCAGCAAGGCGATGCCTTTTGTAAATGGCCGCTGAAAAGCTTTTCGGCCAGATATGAGTCCGGTGCCACCCGCCCGTTTATTTATGATGGCAGTAATCACCGCTTCCTTCATGTCTGCTTCACCTTCTGATGCGCCGCCCGAATTGATGAGGCCCGCTCTGCCCATAAAACAATTCAACACCTGGTAACGGCAAAGATCAATCGGGTTGGGGAAAGAAAGCTTTGTGTACATGCGTTCATCTATTTTTCCATAGCTCATGCTATCTGTATTCAACATCTTGTATCCACCATTGTTTACTGGTAATTTTTGTTTAATGATATCGGCCTGGATGGTTACGCCCAGGTAGTTGGCCTGGCCCGTTAGGTCGGCAGCCAGATGGTAATCCGCATCGGCTCTTTTAAAAACCCTGTTTCTTAAATAACACCATAAAACAGTTGCCATACCTAAGGAATGCGCTTCTTCAAAAAGACGGGATACTTCTGTTATTTGCCGGTCTGATTCTTCGCTGCCAAAATAAATTGTGGCACCAACTGCAACGGCCCCCAGGTTCCATGCTTCTTTTACAGAACCAAATATAACCTCATCAAATTTATTGGGATAAGTAAGCAATTCGTTGTGGTTCAGTTTTACAATAAAGGGAATTTTGTGTGCATATTTTCTGGAAAGCATTGCCAGCCCACCAATGGTGGAAGCCACCGCATTACAGCCACCTTCAACCGCAAGCCTGATAATATTTTCGGGATCAAAGTAAATTGGATTGGGTGCAAAAGATGCCCCGGCACTGTGTTCTACGCCCTGGTCAACCGGCAGTATGGATACATAGCCAGTGCCGCTTAACCTGCCATGTTTATAAATGGAAGCCAGGTTGCGGAGTGTTTGATTATTCCTGTTGGACTGGCTTAAAACCCTGTCAATAAAATCGGGAGAAGGCAGGTGCAATAAATCTTTGTTAACCGTTTGGCAGGTATGAGAAAGCAGTTGCTCATTTTGCTCACCAATCAGTGCTATGATGTCATTGGTTGTCATGATAGTAATTTTTTACATTGAAAAAATTGGGGCTTCATTTCTTTAAAATTATTATACAACCAGGTTTATTGATGTACAATTTTTAACTGGTTAAATATTATTTCCGCCACTTCTTTCCGGCACAATTCTGTTCCTTCATTCAAAGTAGCAGCAGTGCCACAAGCTACGCCATATTGAACCGCTTCCACCAGGCTATGGCCATTGGAGATGTATAGTACTATCCCTGCCACCATACTATCGCCCGCACCCACGGTACTTTTTCTTTCAACCTGCGGTGGTGTAATTATTTCCGCCAGTTCGTCAGTTACCAGCATGGCTCCAGCGGCTCCCATTGACACCACCACCACTTCGCATTTCCCCTGACCAATAAGTTCTCTTGCGGCATCTTTTATTTCCGTAGGCGCTAAGCTGTTTTTATTGGCAAGCGTACACAATTCACCCTGGTTTGGTTTTAGTAAATACACTCCTTCGTCCACTGCTTCTTTTAATGCTTCCCCGGATGTATCCACAATGTATTTAGCATTTTTATTTTTTGCAAGCTTTGCTAATTGTGCATAAATATTTAACGGAACGCCGGGTGGTAAACTTCCACTTGCAATAATGAAACCAATATCAGGTATTGCCTCCACCGCGGATAAACAGGCCTTCCATTCGGGTTCACTCAATGCAGCGCCAGGCATGCCAAAGCGGTATTGGTTGCCGGTACTTTCATCAAATACAATGATGTTTTCCCTTGTTTCATTCGCGGAATTTATAATTACAGCGGGTATATTTTCATTTTCCAGCAAATGATTAAAATACTTTCCGGTATATCCTCCTGAAGGAAATATAGCGGTAGCCTGCCCGCCCAGTTTTTTGATGGCCCTTGCAACATTAATACCGCCGCCGCCGGCCTCCAGTTTGGGAATGGCACACTGCAATTTCTTTTCCGGAATTAAAGAAGTTATTGAAGTGCTTTTATCAATATAGGGACTGAAGGTGATCGTTACAATGTTCGGCATACAGTTAAGTAATTAATTCAGTTAGAAGATAAGAGATTTCAACAGAAGGGACAATTTTTTAACCGTTGCTGCACCAAC
>JAYUBR010001204.1:0-3352 GCA_043740775.1 Ferruginibacter sp.
TTCATCAAAAATTAACGGAGTACATAATTTAGAGAATGCCGGGCCGTATGATACTACATTTTTTATTGCTTCATCGCAGGAAGATGTGCGGTGTTTAATGTGATGCCGCAATTGTACATTATTAAGGGGCCGCTCCGATGGAGCGGAATTGGGGGAGTTATTCTTTGTTACAAAGAGGGGGCTGCGATGGAGCCTGGATGGTGCAAGGTGTTTTTCAAATGGTCGTTTATTTTTTGGGGCGAAACGGGTGGCATTGTGCAATGCAGGTTTGGTAAAAATACAAAGCCCGTTTCATTCAGAAACGGGCTTTGTATTTAGTATTACTGAAGTGTTATTTTACTTGCCGATATTCCTATGCATTCGCCGCTGCAAACTCCCTGCGGATAATATTCAGTGCACCGCCTGCAACAAACCATTCAATCTGCTGTTCGTTGTAGGTATGGTTTACCAGGATGGTTTCAATGGTTCCGTCAATATGATTCAATACCAGGTGCAACGCTTTATTGGGTGCAAAAGAAGTGAGCCCTTCAATATCAATGGTATCATCTTCCAGTATTTTATCGTAGTCTTCTTTATTGGCAAAAGTTAATGCCAGCATACCCTGCTTTTTTAAATTGGTTTCGTGTATGCGTGCAAACGATTTTACGAGCACTGCCCTAACACCCAAATGGCGGGGCTCCATGGCAGCATGTTCCCTTGAAGAACCTTCGCCATAATTTTCATCTCCTACCACAATGGTACAGATGCCTGCCGACTTGTAGGCCCTTTGTGTATTGGGTACCGTACCATATTCACCGGTGAGCTGGTTTTTTACAGAGTCTGTTTTTTCGTTGTAAAAATTAACTGCACCAATTAACATGTTATTGCTGATATTATCTAAATGGCCACGGAATTTTAACCATGGGCCGGCCATACTGATATGATCGGTGGTACATTTTCCTTTGGCTTTAATGAGTAGTTTTAAACCTTTCAGGTCAACACCTTCCCATGCTGCAAATGGGTCTAACAATTGTAATCTTTTACTGGTGGGTGATACAATTACTTCCACACCGGTACCATCTTCGGCAGGCTGCTGGTAACCGGCATCATCCACATCAAAACCTTTGGGCGGCAATTCAAAACCGGTGGGCGGGTCTAACTTTACCAGTTCGCCTTTATCGTTGGTTAAAAAATCTGTCAACGGATTAAAAGAAAGGTCGCCGGCAATGGCCATAGCGGTTACAATTTCAGGGCTGCCAACAAATGCATAGGTGTTGGGGTTACCATCGGCACGTTTTGCAAAATTGCGGTTAAAGGAATGTACAATGGTATTTTTCTCTGCCTTCTCTGCCCCAACCCTTGCCCACATACCAATGCACGGACCGCAGGCGTTGGCAAAAACAGTGGCGCCAATCTTATCAAATATATTCAGAAAACCATCTCTTTCAATGGTAAAACGCACCTGCTCACTGCCGGGTGTAATGGTAAATTCTGAGTGCAGTTTTAATCCTTTATCGCTTACCTGCTGGGCCAGGCTAACAGCCCGGCTAATGTCTTCGTAAGATGAGTTGGTACAGCTACCAATTAAACCTACTTCAATTTTTGTAGGCCATCCATTGGTGGCGGCAGCTTCTTTCATTTTAGAAATAGGGGTTGCCAGATCGGGTGTAAACGGACCGTTTAAATGCGGCTCCAATACATTTAAATCAATTTCAATTACCTGGTCAAAATACAATTCAGGGTTGGCATATACTTCATCATCACCGGTTAAATGTTCTGCAATGGCATCAGCAGCCGTGGCAATTTCCGCCCTGCCGGTGGCATTTAAATAACGGCTCATGCTGGCGTCGTAGCCAAACAAAGATGTTGTAGCACCTACTTCAGCACCCATATTACAAATGGTTCCCTTACCCGTACAACTCATGCTGGTTGCACCTTCCCCAAAATATTCCACCACAGCACCGGTGCCGCCTTTAACAGTTAATATACCGGCCACTTTTAAAATAACATCTTTAGGAGCCGCCCATCCATTGAGTTTTCCGGTTAGTTTAATTCCTATTAATTTGGGCATTTTTAATTCCCATGCCAGGCCGGCCATTACATCACATGCATCTGCACCCCCAACTCCAATGGCAATCATTCCCAAACCGCCTGCATTTACTGTATGGCTGTCGGTACCAATCATCATACCACCGGGGAAAGCATAATTTTCCAATACCACCTGGTGAATAATACCTGCACCGGGTTTCCAGAAACCAATGCCATATTTATTACTTACAGAAGCGAGGAAATCATATACTTCACTGCTTTCATGCACGGCTCTGTCAAGATCTGTTTTGCTGTTAACTTTTGCTTCAATTAAATGATCGCAATGTACGGTAGATGGAACGGCCACTTTGGTTCTGCCACTTTGCATAAACTGCAGCAAAGCCATTTGGGCCGTTGCATCCTGCATTGCCACACGATCGGGCGCAAAATCTACATAACTTTTTCCCCTTTCGAAAGCCGTGGTAGCTTCTCCCTGCCAAAGATGTGCGTACAATATTTTTTCGGTAAGGGTTAGTGGTTTGCCAACCGCTTTCCGGGCTGCTTCAATATGGCTGGCGAACCTGGTGTACAGTTTTTTAATCATTTCAATGTCGAAGGCCATGCTAATAGGTTTTATAATTTATTGTAAAATATGCCAGTTTGTTAATACAGAAAGGTCTGGTTTTTGCTGTTGTACTTTTACTGGATGGATGCAAAATTACAAAAAAGACAGTACGCAATTTCATCAAATTGATTGCATTTATTTAATTTTATTATTTTACATTAGCAGTATGAACCGTTTTAAACAATTTATTGAGTGGCAGGTATTTGGTGTTTGCAGTGCCATTGGCGAAAAAATGGGCATTGCCACTTCCACCATCCGTAAAAATTTTATTTATATTTCGTTCCTAACCATGGGATCTCCCATCATTATTTATTTATTCGTTGCTTTTTGGATGAACATAAAAAGGTACATCCTGGATGCAAGACGCAATCCCTTAAGATATCTTTAACGAACAAACCAATTTTGTTACTTAATTTTTTATATTTTCATGATTGTATTCAACATCAATCATACAGACTATACACTGCTGTTAAAAGACCTTGCCGCAGCATTGAACATTCCCTGTAAAGGCGATGATTTTCTTGTTGTGTCAAACGATGCAGGAAAAGGGTTTATCAAAATATTAAAATTGTATGATGAGCTACAGGTAATGGTAGCAGATGTAACTTTTAACAAAACACTCATCACTACCAGGGAACACTCAAGCAGCCGGTATTTTATATTACATTTTGATGATGTAAATATTACCACAACAGCAAAACTTACAGTAGACGGTGAAAC